>NZ_JAAHIG010000596.1:0-3472 GCF_010692305.1 Moorena sp. SIO4G3
CTAGCCATGGTCAACAAGACCTGATGCGTATGGAAACTACCATGCGTCACTTAGCCAATGCTACTAGTTCTATTTCTGGGAAACTGGGGGTGATGAATGAAAAAGCCAATAATATCAGTAGCGTTGTCACTACTATTACTAAAGTAGCGGATCAGACTAATTTACTATCCCTCAACGCTGCCATTGAAGCGGAGAAAGCGGGAGAGTATGGGGCTGGTTTTGCGGTTGTGGCTCGGGAAATTCGGCGGCTGGCAGACCAAACGGCAGTGGCTACCTTAGAAATTGAGACCATGGTAAAAGAGATGCAATCTGCTGTTTCAACTGGGGTGATGGAAATGGATAAATTTAGCAAAGATGTCAGTAATAGTGTCGAAAATGTCGGCAAGATTAGTGAACAAATTGCTAAAGTGATTGAGCAAGTCCAGAGCCTGATTCCCCAGTTTGAGATGGTAAATCAACGTGTGGAAAACCAATCGAAACGTGCTCAACAAATCAGCGAGGCAATGCTTCAACTAAGTGAAGCATCACAACAAACGGCTGACTCTCTAAGAGATACAAATCATGCTCTGGAACGATTGGATGATACTGCCCAAGGATTACAAACAGAAGTTTCGGTGTTCCAAGTTTAGAAAAGCCGAGTAGTAGGGTTGGGAGGGAGACCCTACAATTAGATTGGCTGCGTTATTGCAACCCTAAATCCTAGGTTAAAAATACTGTCCTTGAAAATAATACTGATATCCACTCTATATAATTATCTTGAATAAAAATCTGCGCCATCTCACCATCTGGCCAGGGTGCATCTCATTTTTGTTGTTTGACAAGGTGGTGCGTTACGGGGCGGGCTGTCTAAACCCTGGCTACGAGGCGGAAAGCGATGCAGCGCGGTCTTGGGGGTTTCCCCCATGAGCGACTGCATCAAGACAATGAGGCCCCCCCTAACACACCCTACGCAACTTTTTTACAAATATGAGATGCACCCTCTGGCCATCTCCCCATCAATCTTTTTTATGATAGGTATTCAACCGGACTTGATCTGAGTGCTGAGTGCTGAGTGCTGAGTGCTGAGTGCTGAGTGCTGAGTGCTGAGTGCTGAGTAATATGAAATAGCTTAATGCATGTTATATAGAGGTATTTGTTAATTGGGAATTGGTAATTTTTACTTGACGATTATCGATTACCGTAACCCAAAAAGACTGGGACTATTGGGTTTTGGAAGTGATTAATCGGACTTGATCTAATTTTACTATTGACAATTAATGGGACATGATATAATCCATCTAATTTCCAGAAAGGGACTATAGTAATTCTCAGCGACGTTTGAGCGATATTGCTTATCCTTGCAGGGGGTAGGCAGAGGGCACCAAGGCAAGAAGGTCTTAAAGGCAATCAGCGCCAATCAATACTGTACCTCATAGGTATGAGAAACTCTATAGACTAATTTGGGTTTTACCAGTCCCAAGTCAACCAGTATAAATTCCAGACTGTTTCGAAATGTTCACAAAAATTAATCACAGAATTTTCTTAGGAGCTTCAATCCCCATTATTTGTCTGATTGGATTAGGGTCAATTGTCTATTCAAGCGCGATGAGAACGTTTGAATTTGAATCTCAAATTGCGACCACTTCTTCAATCCTAGGACAAAGAGGCTGTCCAATAGAAGTCAACCTGATCGCTCATGGGCTTACGAAAATGGTGCGCAGTGTCCGAGCCTATTTTATTTCTCCTGCAGAGGGACGTTATAAGCAATCCTATCAAGAGGGCTATGAAAATTTTCGTCAATATAGTTCAGCGCTTAAGGCGCAAACTCAAGACACTATACAACGACAACTTTTGGATAATTACATTGCAGAAGGGGAGAAATTACATCAACTATCTCAACAGGTTTTCCGACTCGTAGATTCAGGCAAGATTACCGAAGCGACTGCTTTAGTTAAGTCAATTAATGCTGAAAATGTTGATAAGAACAGGGTGCAGATGATCAAACGGGCAGAAGCTCTCATGACGGAAGGGGTCAGACAATTCCAGGAACAACAGCGCTGGCTAATGAATGTGGTTTTGGTTGGGACTACATTATCGATAATACTGACTATCCTTATGGGTATATGGGTTACTTTGCCGCTACGAAGCAAGATCACTAGATTGCTAGGAGCAACCGAAAGGCTGTCTGCTGGAGATTTAACCCAGGCAATTGAAGTCTCTAAAGATCAAGATGAGATTGGACAAGTACTTGGTGCCTTGCAGACCATGACTGAAAACCTGAATTCATTGATCTATAAGGTGCAGCAGTCTGGTATCCAAATGACTAGCTCCACCACCCAAATTGCGGCCTCTGGTAAGCAATTAGAAGCAACCATGACCGAACAATTAGCCTCCACCAACGAGGTGACAACCACAGCTCAAGAAATTGCCAATACCTCTGGGCAATTAGTTCAAACTATGGAGCAAGTCGCTAAGCTGTCTCAAATTACTGCTGATAGCGCTAGCCATGGTCAACAAGACCTGATGCGTATGGAAACTACCATGCGTCACTTGGCCAATGCTACTAGTTCTATTTCTGGGAAACTGGGGGTGATGAATGAAAAAGCCAATAATATCAATAGCGTTGTCACTACTATTACTAAAGTAGCCGATCAGACTAATTTACTATCCCTCAACGCTGCCATTGAAGCGGAGAAAGCGGGAGAGTATGGGGCTGGTTTTGCGGTTGTGGCTCGGGAAATTCGGCGGCTGGCAGACCAAACGGCAGTAGCTACCCTAGAAATTGAGACCATGGTAAAAGAGATGCAAGTGGCGGTGTCAACTGGGGTGATGGAAATGGATAAATTTAGCAAAGATGTCAGCAATAGTGTGGAAAATGTCGGCAATATTAGTGAACAAATTGCTAAAGTGATTGAGCAAGTGCAGAGCCTAACCCCCCAGTTTGATATGGTAAATCAACGTGTGGAAAACCAATCGAAACGTGCTCAACAAATCAGCGAGGCGATGGTTCAATTAAGTGAAGCATCACAACAAACGGCTGATTCTCTAAGAGATACGAATAATGCTCTGGAACGATTGGATAATACTGCCCAAGGATTACAAACAGAAGTTTCGGTGTTCCAAGTTTAGAAGTAAGCCGTCAGCCTTCAGCTTTTTAATCACCGAAAACTTAGGGAAAAGGTTCTGGAGGCGAGGACATGAGTAGTCCTGGACAACCCTAAAGACGCGCTAAATAGCAATCCGTGTAGGAATTGTGATAATTTTTGATGCCATATTCTGATGATCCGCTGTTCCGATGATCCGCTGTTCCCAATGCTCAAGCTGATAGCTGATAGTTTAAGAATAGCGATCGCATAGGACAATCGGATATAGCGCTTTGCCACCCGTGCTAATTACAATAAGAACAAGTAGTCAGTAGTCAGTAGTTAGTAGTCAGGATTATGTATCATAACTTAACCTACACGCAAACCGCTATATGTTAAGCAAGCAAATT
>NZ_JAAHIG010000597.1:0-3468 GCF_010692305.1 Moorena sp. SIO4G3
TCTGACAAAGAGCGATCGCACCGGGGTGTCATAGTCGCGGGGCACATGGAGCCAAAACTCAGGACGTACCACCTGGTAGGCCACATCTAACAATAGGCGTGTATCGGGTCGCACGTCGTAGGTGAGGCTGGGAGCAGCAGGCGAGCCGTTGATGACCACATCCACAGGTAAAGCACGGTTAGCTTGATCGTCAAAGCAAATGATGAGTAAACCTTGATTTTGGAGCAATCGCAATGCCGCTCCATCAAAGCGATAGCTATCAATCACTAATGCAGATGCTCCTATTGATTGGGCGGCTTGTAACACTCCTAACGGAGTAGCCTCACAGACCTGTACCTCTTGCATCCGGTTGGAGAGAAAATCCTTTAGCCCTGAGGCTGGGTCAATCAAGAACATCACTGTAAATCCCAAGGATTTGCAGGCTTCAGCCAAGCCAATCCCCCGTGTGGCATGACCCAACCCAACCGTGGTGCCGCCATCAACATGGATGGCGAGTTTAGCAGATGTTTGGCTCATGGTTTTACATCCCTCGACCAACCACTAAGTAAGCAACCAAATCAACCTCCTTACTGATGATGTTTTTTTACTATTTTTAATATATATACTTCTCCATTGAGTTCAAAAAAAGCTGGATAGCGTTCGTTATCTACAACTCGCAAAAGGTTAAACTGTTCTTTTATTGTTCGTTCTGGATCTAAACGACTATCCTTTGGCTTTCGACGAGGATAGTAGGTTGAGTCTCCAGATTGCTCTTTCCCTATCTCTATAATTTCTGGATATCGCTGGACAAACTTTAAGCACATTTCAATTGATTTTTCGGCTTGAGTTTTACGCAATTCATCAACAAGTTCATTTCCCTGAAACTTTAAAAGGGATTGAAGATAAATTTTACCACTATCTACACTTTCTTCAGCTTCAAATAACGTAATTGGAATCTCATTATTCCCTTCTAAGATTTGCCAAGTGAGAGGCGACCAACCCTTTCCTTGAGGTAAAGCACTTTCGTGAACAATCAAATTTTTTGAATTTCTCTTCAAAACTTCTGATGACAAAATTTGTCCGCATCCTAAACAAAAAACTAAGTCTCCTTGTGGAATCTCTTTCGCTTGATAAATCCACTTAACTACATGTTGTTTTTCCTTTAGCTTTTTAACTAGATAAGGAATATAGTTATTAATCCAACTATTGCTATCCGATAAAATTGTAATCGTTAAGCATTGCATTATTTTTTTTCAAAAGTATCTTTATAACTTTGAATTTATCCTCTGCATCAACTAAATTTTTGCTACTTTGGTGGAGTTGCCAACGTTGTTTTTTGGATAAGCAAATTTGAGCGACTGATTCTGCTATTTGTTCGGGAAAAACTTGGTCGTGCCATCCTAAACTTACAGCAGCACATAGTTCGTCCAATTTATGAGCGATTGCTCTCTGATTGTCAGCCACAATTATAATTAAACTAGGTAGTCCCATAAAAGTCAACTCCCAACAAGTACTTCCCCCAGCTGCGATCGCAATATCTGCCCAAGCCATCAACTCCGGCATATTCGTCACATTATACTTGAGCATAATTGCTGCCCCCGAATCATGCACTGCTGCGTGTAACTGCTCATAATGAGGATTACTCCCCCCAACCACTACCACTGCTTCGAGTCCTTCAACCTTGACCTGCTGTAATGCCTGAATCACCTTCAGGGTCACATTATCGGGGTCTGCTCCCCCCAAGGTAACCAGCACCTTCCGTGCCACTGTCGGGATCTGCCGCTGCCAGCCTTGCCAAGGCCAGAATTCCTTCCTGAGGAGTGTATATTGGGTACCCAACAGCAGCTGGGTGTAGGATTCCCGTTTAGGATACAGTCCCTCATGGGCATACACATTCTGATTCAACTCAGATCTTGCACCTGATCAGATAAAAATAAAAACCTAGCTCATTTAACCAAGGGATAAGTGTATCTAACTGATTAAAAATAGAAAGAAGCAAAACATGATGTAAAAGTAAAATAAGTGTTTTTTTTGCACAATAAAACCAATCTAAACTCTCCGTTTTACCTAAGTGTAAATAAACCAAATAAGCCAACAAATAATAAACTAAAGAAAGAATCAACCAACGGTAGACTCCAAGTCTTGTCTTTTGTCCAAAGCGGTGTAGGGTAAAACGATATTTTGCCGTCTTAAAAAAGCCCTCAATCTGCCATCTACGTTTTCCCCATCTAGCAATAGTTTCACCCTTCATTGGTTTCGTAGAGATGACAAAACGTTGAACTTTTTTACCATCTCGTTTCAGCCATACCCATGACAAAAAAACCGGAAAATCTAAACCCTTTAAATAAACTTGTTGACCACGAGTTTTAATTTCTGAAACCTTGCGTCCATCAGTTAAAGTTCGATTTTTACTAATACCGACAATAGCATGATGAAAATTTTCTCGAATTTTTTCAATTAATTTAATCGTGCCAAACCCAGTATCACCTAGCACATAATCTTGAAAAGATGCGGTAATTTTTTTTGGCAAATTGTTCAATAATTTCTGTGCTAATTGAGATGGATAGGGAGTCCCCTTACCTCGATAAATCCTGAAAATCCATGGGATGGGCCAGTTACCTAATACTAAATAGATAACCACAACGTGTAAACCTTTTTTATGGTTATAGACTCGAACCAAGTCTCTTAAATGGGGGAAATTACCTACCTTTTCTAGTGTGGTTAAATCTAGAATTACTTGTAGAGTTGGTTTTCTTCCTCTTTTTTGTTGAGAAAGAATGAGATTAAGTAGAAAAGAACGAACACTGCGAATCAAAGAACGGGTTGACCATTGGTAGCGATGCAGCGCGGTCTTGGGGGTTTCCCCCATGAGCGACTACATCAAGACAATGATTTAAGAAACGACTAATGGCACTTTCTGATTTTGTTTGACAATGGTGAGGAACTGAATTCCCTTGCCCACAAAGGAGTAAACCCAAAATAGATTCAAGGGTTTCTTGTTGATAAATAGTGGGCATTATTTGTTTCAAGGTTGAAATTAATTCTTCTCCTTGTGGAAACTTATTATTCAGGGTCTTTGTTCTCCATTGATCCTAGAAACTAGTTTACCATAATTTTGTGCTTCAAATAACAGTGTTCATAACTGTTATTTGAAGCACAAAATTAGACGTCATGAGTTTTTTACCCTTAGGAAAAATGGGGGTATATAGTGGAATTAATTATGGGATACAGAAAATTTTTAAAGGTATTTGATATTTATCTATAACTAAGTGATATAACTCCCTCTAAGCAGGTGCACAAAATTAATTACCTATTTTTGACATAATAAGATATAATTAGATAAAATCACTGAAAATGGGTATTTATATGAGATTCATTAGAGAATTAAATACCGAAACTAAAAAACTGTTGGAAAGAATAAGTTGGCAAAGTAAATATCCTCTCTCTTGGTGCGCATTCCCTAGGCGTTCGCGGAGCGTCTCCGTAGGA
>NZ_JAAHIG010000598.1:0-3467 GCF_010692305.1 Moorena sp. SIO4G3
ATCTTACAGCATGTAGTTTCAGAATATATATGGTTATAGGTGTCTATCTCCAAAACCCTAGGATTGATGGCTTGTTATCTCCTGCACCTTCAGGAGGGAGACGCCCTTTGGAAATGAAATATACTTATACAATTACCTTACGCCATGTAGTTTCAGAATATATATGGTTATAGGGGTCTATCTCCAAAACCCTAGGATTGAGGGCTTGTTATCTCCTGCACCTTCAGGAGGGAGATCATCATCATATTATATGCCACCACTGAATCCACTGCACAGCTGTTTGGTTTGCTTCCAATAGGTCTTGGTTGGAGCACGAAGGGCCAAGTGTGCACTCCCGAAGGATATGGTCCATGGTCTGAAGTTCTTCACCGCATGGACAGGCAGCATCATCTGTGAGTTTCCACTGAACAAGGTTATCCCCTGTTCTTCCAACTCCTGATCGTGCTCTGTTCAGGGCCACCCAGTCCTTCCTACAAAATGTTGACCCAGGAGGAAGGTTTTCATTTGGTTCTGGGATACAGTCATTGGGTAGGAGCTGGTTTGCATTTTTCCACTGCTCCATTCTGTCCGCTGATGGTTTGCGGTTTTCTAGGCCACTCGTTGTCACAAAGCTGTTACGTGACTTGAGTCTCCGATTTATATTTTGGTAACCGTGGAGTGGATGTCGGTTATCGTTTAACTGCTTGTCTCTCTCAGATTTTGTGAGAGTGTTGCGTCTGATGGTGGGTGGGGCTATGCCTGCTAATCGATAAAGAGATGGCAGAGGAGTTGGTTTAAGTGCCCCAGTGATGGTTCGACAGGCCTTATTCAATTCTGGGTCGACTGTGTGTGCATGGCACGAACGACCCCACACCGGTGCACAATATTCAGCAGTTGAATAGCACAATGCCAAAGCTGTCTGTTTCAGCGTCTTGGGATCTGCCCCCCAGCTGGAATTTGCGAGCTTCCCAAGCAAGTTGTTTCGGCTGGACAGTTTTTCCTTTACCTTCCTAGTGTGCTCCTTAAAAGAGAGTGTTCGGTCGAGTGTTACACCAAGATACACCGGGTATTTACAGTTTTCAAGTAACTTATCGTCCCATTTAATTTTAAGCTTTCTCTGTGCTTGATGATTGTTTAGATGGAAAGCACAAACCTGAGTCTTTCCAGGGTTTGCATTGAGAAACCACCTCTTATAATAATCAGACAGGGACTTTAGGGCTTTTGTGAGTCTCCTTTCAATGGCAAGGAATGATTTAGACTGAGTGGCAATGCATAGGTCGTCTGCATAAATGAATCGCCGTATGTTTTTGAACTGTGGCTGGTCATTGGTGTAGATGTTGAACAGCATTGGTGCCAGCACAGACCCCTGTGGTAGGCCGTTGTTTTGCCTTCTCCATCGACTTCGTTTTCCATCCATTTCTACAAAGAAACGGCGGTTTACTAGAAGTGATTCTATGATTCGCACAACTGAGGTGTTCTTTACTGTTTGAGCTACTTTGAGTAGGAGAGCTCTGTGGTTCACGGTGTCATATGCTGCTGTAAGATCGACAAAAACAGCACCTGTGATAAGCTTGTTCTCATAGCCATCCTCAATAAACTGTGTTAGGTTCAAAACCTGCCCACAACATGATCGGCCAGGTCTGAAACCAGCTTGATCTGGTGACAGCTGCTCGTCTACAGTTGGTGATATGCGAGCCATAATCAAGCGTTCGTATAATTTATACAGAATGCACAGGAGAGAAATTGGTCGGTAGCTCTTTGGATGTTCTGGATCTTTGCCTGGTTTTAGTAAGGCTACTACCTTAGCTTTCCTCCATATCTTTGGAATTATGAAAGAGGTGGCACAGTTGTTATACAATGCAAGAAGCCATTTTTTAGTGTTAGGGCCAAAATGGGCAATCATTTCTGTCGAAACACCATCTAGCCCTGGGGCTTTACCAAGTTTGATGGTTTTTATGGCTTCTTCCAGCTCCTTGATGGTAAATGGGAGGAAGGTTTCATCGCTGGTGTTCATTACTTGATTCATGCTCTCCTTCATTTTCTTCAAGTAGCCCCTCTCTTTGTTGTGGGGTTTTCCATTTAGTAGAAGTTGGTGGGCTACTTCATTTGGGGTTACAGCTGCTATCCTAATATTACTGTTCTTTTCTACATTGAGTTTTTTCAATGTTTGCCAAGCCTTTTTGCTGTTGTGAGTCATGTCGATGTTGGTAATCAGTTCCTGCCATCGGTTCTTTCTTTCCTCACTCATGTAGGAGAGGAGAGTTTCGCTCAGCTCAAAAGTTCTCAATGCAAATGGGTCTTCGTTAAAGGCTTGAACATACTCTTGGTATGTAGCTTTACTCCGGCTAGAAAGACAGGGGATGTACGATCTTCTACATCCTCTAGGGATGTTTTTCTTTGCTGCTTTCCAAACGAGATCTTGGAATTTTTCATAGGCATCTGGATGTGGTCTTATGGTGGTGATTTCATCCTCAATATCCAAAGAAAATTGATTCCAATTGGCTTTTCTATAGTTAAACCTGTTTATTGGCTTGCTTTCAGCTGGTCTTAGAACTGGTTTTATCTCAATAATTATGGGACGATGTTGTGATTTTGGTATTGGTCTAGAGGTGGACTTTTCAATGTTCTTGGCAATTTTTGATGATGCAAACACCAGGTCCGGGTTGTAACCTCTTTGCCATCGAGCACTTTGGAATGAAGGTTCATCTTTGGCATCATGGAGAAGAGTGAGGTCACTAGACAGTGCCCAGATTTCAACTGCATCTCCATCGTTGTCAGTTTGTGAGTATCCCCATAAGGTGTTGTGGCTGTTAAAGTCCCCTACGACAAGATGGGGTTTGTCAGTGAGGTCGAGAGCCTGTGGCCACATGAACGGGGTTGGTGGAGGCTTATAAACAGAAACAACACACAGGTGTTGAGTTTCAACCCGGAGGATCTCAATTCCACCATGGGATACGTCTAAGCTGTTGGTGATGGTGGATGGGTCTCTAGCGTATATTGCGCTACCATGTACAGGACTCTGATGGTGGATGGTGAGGTGCATACCTGGTATTTTTGGCGGCACTGAGTCCTTGTGAGTTTCTTGCACACATATAATGTCAGCATTTAGGCCAGACAGTAGATCTACTTTTGCAGCGGAAAGTCCTTCAGCATTAAAGCTGACGATCTTGAACAAAGACATCTCCAAGGCCGAGGGTTTATCCTTTTACCACCCTGGAGTTTTAGTGGCTTTGTGTGTTGTAACAATCGGTCTCCTTATGAGGATTAACAGGGACACCACGAGAAGGTTTGCTACTTGTCCCCATTCCTAGATTAAGAAGGATCATGACCTCATAATTTTCACTGTTTGTTTTCCGTCAGACCGCTTGAGAGCTTCGATTGGGGTTTCTCCGGGTTCAATGTGTCCCCCAAATAAACCCCACAAACCAGGGTAAAGAATACTAGGAATATTGTCCCGTAGCTGCATCAGGAACTGACCTTGCCGATAG
>NZ_JAAHIG010000599.1:0-3421 GCF_010692305.1 Moorena sp. SIO4G3
TGGTCACAGCTACCGTTAACGTTGATGTCACTGCTCCTAATCAATCTCCAGTAGCCACAGACGATACTGCGACCACTGTAGAAAACACTGCAGTTGATATCAATGTCTTAGCTAATGACTCTGATCCTGAAGGTGATGCGGTCAATTTGGCCATTGGCCAGCAGAGCGCTAATGGTAACGCAGTAGTCAATCAAGATGGCACTATTACCTATACGCCCAATGCTGACTTCACTGGGGCTGATAGCTTCACCTACCAAATCGATGATGGCAGCAATCCTGCAGTCACAGCTACGGTTAACGTTGATGTTACTGCTGCTAATGAATCTCCAGTAGCGGCAGACGATACTGCTACCACTTTAGAAAACACTGGGGTTGATATCAATGTCTTAGCTAATGACGTTGATCCTGACGGTGATGCGCTGACTGTAACCATTAACGAGCAAGGACTTAATGGCACAGTAACCGTTAATCAAGATAGCACGATTACCTATACTCCTAATAATGGTTTCATTGGGTTTGATCGCTTCACCTACCAGATCGATGATGGCACTAATCCTGCGGTCACAGCTACGGTTAACCTTGAAGTGACTCGTGTTAATGAATCTCCAGTAGTCACAAACACTAATAATAATAGTGCTACTACTGGGGCAAACACTCCAGTTACCCTTGATGTTCTCGCTAACTACTCTGATCCTGATGGGGATCCGCTAACTTTTGCAATTGTCAGCAATCCAAGCAACGGGACAGCAGTAGTCAATGATAATGGCACTGCCAATGATGCCACAGATGACTTTATTATCTATACGCCCAATGCCGACTTCACTGGCACTGATAGCCTAACCTTTGAGGTAAGCGATGGTAATGGCGGCACTAACACAGACACTGTTAACTTCACCATTGAACAGACTACGCCTACGACGCCTCTAACTCAGAATGCCAATAATAATTTTATGGTTAACGGCGACACCCTGCGATTTACTCTTACAGGTCGCGAACTTGGTGAAGTCAGTGAAATTGGAGCATTTGTTACTGATGATGCCCAAGGTACAATTGATGGCATTGCCCCTGGTCAGAGTGGTTATGTAGAAGCTGCTCTGTTCCGAGCTGAGACGATTTTCTCTGTTCTCCCTGACAGTTTAGGTAGTGCTCAACCCACCCGCATCATCGACAGTTTTAACCCCGACGATAACGTGGTATTCTACGTGATTCAAGGTGGCTCTGTTGATGGGGTGCTAGCGGGACAGGATTCTACCTCCAACGTATTCTTCAGTGATCCTTCATTGAATAGCGATGGTCAGAACCATCTACAGGTCACTGACAATGGCAATGGTCAGTTAACCTTGGCCTTTGAAGATGGCAATGACTTCGACTACAATGATGCCACTGTGGTTGTCTCAGACGGTACAGGTTCCACTGCGCCACTGGGAACAGGCCCTAACGACATTCAAGGGATACTGGAACTGATCGATTTGACCGACGTGACTGGTACAGTTACTGGTAGTCTTGTGGTCAACAGTGAAGCTGAATTCAATAATACCGTTGGCTGGTATGTGGTTGATAATTTCAGTGGCACAGTTAACGGTTTAAATCCCGGTGATGCTGGTTATGCAGAAGCTGCAATCTCAAATCAGGTAAACTTAAGTGCTGGAGTATCCGGTGGGGTAATACTGGCTCCATTCCTGATTTCCGATGGTACAGCAGCGGAGTTCCTAGCTAATAATCCTTCTAATGCAGATCAAGAGGATTCCGACCTGAATGCCTACTTTGCTTACGTGGGGGCTAACCCAGATCAAGTTGACCATATTCGCCTGCTAGGAGATAACACCTTTGGTTTCGAGGATCTGTTCGGTGGTGGTGACGAAGACTTCAACGATGTGGTGGCTCAGGTTAACTTAACTGTTGCCTAAGTGTTGTCTTAGTGTTGTCTAACCAGACTGCGGACGCTTTTTTATAGTAGTAGGGTGGTTATTAACGCACCCTAGAATTACTCCAGATTTTGGACTCAAGCAGATATAGTCTACAAGCCTCAGTATCAACTGAGGTTTTTTTTGTTTCATCCAATATTTTAACTGGTAAAATTAAAAAGCGAATAGCACTATAGAAATGCCATCGTAATCTATATGAACTCCTATCGTCGATTTCACCTAACCTTGGCAGCAGTTACCTTTCCGAGTTTATTCGGGTTTGGCTTATTGAACGCTGCGGTTGACCCTTACGGAGTCATAAATAGCCCAGAGTTACCCGGTCTAAATCAGTTGAAGCCTGAACAATTTAACCATGTCAGACTATTCAAGGCTATAGATGTTATTCGTAATGAACCCAAAATCGTTTTGTTAGGGTCATCACGAACTGACCTGGGACTTAACCCAAACCACCCAGGAATGAAACCAGGAAACTCCGGATACAATTTGGCACTAGTGGGTCCGAATATGTATGAAGTTAAACGTTATTTTGACCATGCTCTAACTAATCAACCGGATTTAAAAACCGTTGTGATTGGTATTGACTTCTTCATGTTCAATGACTTGAAAACTAATGCTCCAGATTTTAAGGAAAGTCTGATTAATCAAAAAACTATTCCCCTGCAAGAGGTAATTAATTCCACCCTATCCCTAAACGCGCTGAATGCTAGCAAATCAACCCTAAGTTCTAGTATCAAGTCAAAGGCTTACTTTCTCTATGATGCCAATGGTATGCGTTTTATTTATAACAATAAGCCTAAGAAACCTTTACCAGCCGGGTTTCAGGACATGCTCAAGGGCTTAATGACCACTGACGGCTATTATAAAGAGTATCGACTTTCCGATAGTTTTTTGAATGATCTTAAAGACATTGTTGATACCTGTCAGGAAAAAGGCATAGAGCTAAAGATATTTATATCACCATCCCATGCTACTCAATGGGAAAGTCTGCGGGTTACCGGACTGTGGCCAGTGTTTGAAGAATGGAAACGTCGGTTAGTGGAGATTACACCAGTGTGGGATTTCTCTGGGTATAACAGCATTACCACAGAAGCGATTAGGGAAGAGATGAAAAACTATTGGGATAGCTCTCATTATCGCGAGGAAGTTGGTGATTTAATCCTAAATCGCCTATTCAGTTATCAATCTCAGACTGTTCCAGAGGATTTTGGTGTTCTAATGACACCAGAAAATGTTGAATCCCACCTCGGTAAAATCAGGAATGAGCGGAAGTCATGGGCAGAGACTAATCCTGATCTAGTACAATTAGTGGAAGATTTAAACCAAAAATCTGAGATAGCGAGTCAGTAAGTTTCCTATACTTGGTGTGGTTTGTTGACACTCCCCGGTCTAAAGACGCGGGGATTCTTCGCTCGACGACCCGACTTGCTGAACCTGGCCGGAACCAAGAACAGTAGAGGTCAGATCTCCCGAAGAGTTCGGATCTAAAATCCAGGTTC
>NZ_JAAHIG010000006.1:0-44646 GCF_010692305.1 Moorena sp. SIO4G3
ACCCCCTCGCGATGACGCTCTCATCACGACGCTTTTCCGATGTCTGAGTGAGCTTGGGTTAATTGTGACTGAGTATGTTGAAGGTCTGAGTGAGCTTCGGTTAATTGTGATTTAGTCTGCTGGAGGTCTGTGACAGTTGCATTAACCTGAGATTGCAAGGAAGCTATCTCTTGATCCTGTTGCTCAATAATTTTCAGAAGCTCAGCACGCCTAGTCTCGCTAGTTTTATACTGAACTTGCATGTTTTGATACTGAAATTTGAGTTTATTAAAGTCAGAGGATTTGTCCAGTAATGCCTGAACCATTCGCCCAGATGGACTCTTGAGAAGATAGTAACTAATTTGCTCATCAGTATAGCGCACCAAAGGCTGCCGACTAGCTACGAAAAACATATCATAGTCGAACAACTGTTGTTCAAATTGCAGAAACTCAAAACCGAGGTTCTTAAAGAATTGCGACACCCCTCGCCTACTCAAAAGATGGATATGCTCAATAGGTTGCATTAGCTGTAAAAAATTATCCTTTTGAGCAACCATCTCTGAATAGGTTTTACCCTCTTCATAATTTGGCATCTGGACAATGAAAATACCATCTTCCTTCAGAAGAGATGCCCCATGGCTCATGGTAGCCACTGGATCAGGTAGATGCTCTAGGACATCGTAGAGTACGATGGCATCAAACAATTCGGCTCCTAGTTGCTGATCCTCAATCGGTCCTGACAAAATAGGGATATTGAATGTCTGTTGTGCAAATTCCACCACCCAAGGGCTAAGCTCCAGACCCATAGCATCAAAACCTGCCCAACCCATCATTGCCACAAAGCCACCATGAGCACAACCTAACTCAAGCACTTTGGCTGGTGGTAGTTTATAAGCCATCAGTGTACGCAACCAGTGGAGGCATCGCTCTGGTAAATCTTGACGGGCTCGTTGACGAATATCAGGAAAACCATAATGCTCGGTCTGATAAGACAACCAGTATTCTTTACCGTAGAAGTCATGGTTATCATCCTGTACACGGAGCTGCTCAGACCTCAAACCAGTTTTTGACACTAGAGTGCCACATTGAGAGCACGCCAAGTAGTCAGGGGAAAATTCAGTTAGCTCAGTATTTCCACACCAACAGATATCTCTAAAGGTTTGTGTCATCTTGTTGTTACACCCAGGTGTTGATAAATTAGCTCGAACTTACGTCTGATCACAAGTCCAGATTGAAAACCCTTGTTTTAATTCAGTCCCCGGAGGTGGACGAAAGTTTGTTGAAGCACCACCATTACCTCCTCTTGGCTAAAGGGAATAAAAATAAAGGGTCTTAAGAATTAAGACTTGGAAAACTGGGCAGTTATCTACAACAGGTTAATGTTTTGTAGTACCGTCAAACCTATCAACGCTAATCCCCCACTACCCATGACAATTCTGACCCTGCGGAGAACCTGAGGCTTCATATAGCCAAGATAGCCCACCATACCTAACATTAGTGCAATGGACAACAAACTACCGCCAAGACTAAAGAATAGATTTCCTTGGACAGGAGAAACGAATGAGATTAGTTGCAGAAGAGTCCTGTCAGCATACATGGCGGTAGATAGCAGTAGTAAGTTTATCCCTAAAATTAGACTAACTAGTGGAACTAACAGGGGTTTTAGTCGAAACCAGCCTGACCGCAATTTCCAGAATTGATTGGACTGCATTGCAGCTAGAGTTGACCCCGCTTCTTGAAGTTCCCGCTGTTTTTGCTGAAGTTGAGCCTCTGCGTACCTCAATTGCTCTTCGAGATCCCCTGACTGAAGCTGAGTTGGCTGAACTTGAATTAGGGACGGACTTGGGGGTAGCTTTTGTTGGATTTGAGCCTGTAACTTCCTGAATTCTCCCCAAAGGGGGGAACCTATACCAGTAGTCTCATTTTTGATTGTCTTAGCAGTTTCGACCAGAACCTCTGCCACGGTATCGGCCATCTTTGACCAGGAAAATTTATTCGCGTGTTCAAACCCATCAGCAATCAACTGCTTACGAACCTCTGGGTTTTGAACTTTGTACAGCGCATCAATCAGCTCGTAAACATTAGATTGATCCACATACAATGCTGCTTCCCCAGCCGCTTCAGGAAGAGAGGAGTGACGACAGGTAATTACAGGGCAACCACAAACCATTGCTTCGGTAACTGGTAATCCGAAGCCTTCGTACAGAGAGGGGACAACCAGAGCGATCGCACCAGAATACGCTACTTTCAAGTCTTCATCACTCAGGGGCAAAACCTGGGTTGTTATCCCTGGTGCCAGGGCAGCTAGCTCAGGTTCTAACTCAGGTCTACCACCGACACAAATAACCCCAAACTCTTCCTTATCCACCAGCTTAGATAATGCTCTGAACAGAAAGATAGCGTTTTTATAGCCATTAACACCAGTTCTTTCTCCTACTAAGAGTATGTAGGGTTTGGTGACATTGAATTTAGTCTTAAACTCATTTATATCATCATCGCTTGCTGGGGAAAAAACTTTTTTGATTCCACAGTGAGCTACCGTTACCTTTGACCGGGAAATATGGGGGAAAAACTTAATCAGATCTCGAGCCGTACTTTCGGATATCGTAATATAACGGGAGGCGTGTAAGATACCGTAATGTTTTTCTTTCCAACCTGCTTCGTTAAGATTGGCACCGATCACCTCTGGAATCATGTCATAAGCCATAAATACAGAAGGAGTAGATAGGGGCGCGGTATAGTAGCTGGAAATGAATAGATCAGTCCCTTTTTCATCACAGATTTCCTGCAACAAGTCAGCATCTGCTCCGGTTTTGTTGTAATCGTAAGCTCGAATCGGGCGATAGCGAATTCCAGGAATCCTCGGAGCCGTTCCAGCCCGGTCTAAAACAATCACATGGTTCCCAAAGCCATTAGTTGCCCATTCCTCTAGCAAAGACTTCCAGACTTGGGAAATTCCAGAGTTAGGAAAAAATTGGAAAAATACCCCATCAACCACAATTTGGGGGAATGGTCTTTCAATCTTCATAGTTTGTTGCTGAAATTCTTCCAGTTGCAAAAACTGCCATTTTTCGCCGTCAGGCTCCTTCTGAGCAATCGGCACTATACCACAGATATCCGCCGGTTCAACCAGGGTTTCATCCTTAACCCAAGATAAATGTTGACGCAGAAAAACCGGAAATTCAGACTCCTGCTGTAGTCCCTGCCACTCGGCCAGAGCATTCTGGTAGCCGTAGTAGCTCTCCTTAAACTGCAACTGTTCCGGTGTTACATAAGCAAAATGTTGAAAGACCAGTCCCTGTGCTTCGGTTTCTCGATGTAGGAATGGATTGATAGTTGCTATATCTTGCTCATGATTAGCTGACTGATTAGTTGACGACGGTTGGACTAGCCTTGGGGGTTCGTGGGCTGCCCAGACAGCTCCTGGTTTAAACCTCCAGAGGCGCAACCATTCCTGTTTGGGGTTTTGTGTATAGCAATTGCGACTGGTGACAATTAAATTTTCTCCCACGAAATACGAACACCAGAAGAAAGCAGCTGTCTTGTCAGGTTGGTCGATGAACATCTGTCGAGCTTTACAGATTTGCTCAGTTGTCCACAACTCATCCACATCTACCTGCCACAACAAACACTCTTGTTGGATATTCTCAAGGGGAGCATTCACCATTTCTCGCTTGCCCTCCCAGAAAACCCCATCTGGTTTGCGATAGACGGTGATCTGGTCAGGGTAGCGTTCCATCAGTTGGTCGAGATACTCTGTGGTGCCATCAATACTACGACCGTTGTGGTGAATTTCATCACTGACATGCCCACCCGTCGCTAAACTCCAGGCCGTATCATGCTTCAATTTCGCTACGCCTTCAATAATGTGCCAATGCCATGGGAATGGTAGTTTACTGAAGACGTCAATATGGTAGCGAAGGAAGGGTTCACCATTGAGAACAATGGTAAAAAAATGGATGGGAAGAGGGGTTGAGGCTTGACCTGACTTCCCAACAGAGTGGTGACTACCCGCTTTAGCAAAAATGGAGTAACCATTGCGCACAGACGCATTTTGCTCAATCAGTTTATAGTTTTTATCTCTTAATAACCGATGGTGATTAGTATAATTTTTATAGGTACAAATATCATCAAGTAAAATGTATTTTGCTCCGTAAACCTGGTCTAATTCCACCTCACCTGTGAACTCGGAGCCATCGATTAAGACCAGATCAAAATCTTCGATTTGGTTTTCTTGCTTAATCGTTTCAATCCCATCTCCAGAGGTTCCCATTTCCCTAACATAATCGATATCTTGACGAAGCCAACCCAAGACTTGTTCAAGAGGGTAGTTATTTAGAGGGGTGCGATGGGCATGATAAAATTCCCTAACCTCATCTTCTCTAGGAAACTGCTCTAGGGAAATTGATGAAATATTGTAGCATTTGACAAAAGAATCCTGGCGATAGCGTTCCCGTAACTCAGTAAAACGAGGTTTTGAAACCTCCATACAGAATAACACTGGATTAGAAGGATTTTCTCGCAGCCCCTTGACAAACGCTTCGGTGCTTCCCGCACCGGATGAAGACCCAATTTCTAGAACAGTCTTGATATCTTCTTCCTGAGCTATCCTCTGAATCGCTTTATAAAAATCGTCGTCTTTAATCTCAGGAGGAATTACATAATCTAGTTCGGATCCTGACCTATTACTTGGCATATTAAACAGCCCCTCACACACACCTGAAAAAACATTGCAATAAATTTGGCAAGAAAGATATAACGTCTAAGCTGTTAATTTAATAACCTATTAGTCTAATCTATTAGTCTAACGTTGTATCCTAATCATACTTGTTCCAAATTTGTAAAGTTTAGTTTTAGATTAGAACTTTGTCCATTCTGATTCATCCCGGTTTCCATCTCAACAATTTTCGCAATTTCAGCAATTTTCGCCCGGGCTTGCTCTAATTCGAGCTTAAGGGCATTGTATTCCGTTTCAACGGCCTGATATTTGTTTTCAAGGGCTGTATAGTTAAGATTTAGTGTATTTCTACCGTCTTCGGCATTTTGAAGCCATTCTCTCAGGTTAATGACGAATTCCTGATATTTGAGGATTCTTCTGTTCAACCAGTAGGAATCTTGATACATTGGGCATTGGTTCTGAATACTATAGGATTCAGGTAGGGATAGTCTTAACTGACTAGAAATTCCTCCTGCATAATAGGATGTCATTGTCCGAGGATAGTAACACAATTTCACCGTTTCATTCTGGATTAGCCTCAGAAACCATTCATAATCCGATGATATTCTATAGCGTTCATTGAAAAGCCCTATCTTAGAGAAAAACAAGTTAGCTCTGGAGAAGCTGGCTTGGTGAGGCAAACATCCACAGATCAGTTCATCAGCTACCTCTTCAGGCATGGGAGGCTTGACAACAATGGTAGACCCAGATTGCTCTCTAACCTCTAGGTCTCCATACACAAAATCACAGGAGGGATTTGCCAACAGGAAGTTAACGGTATCTTGGATAACCTTATCATCAAGATAATAGTCATCTGAATTAATAAAACCAATAAACTCACCAGAGGAGTACCTAATTCCCTTATTCATGGCTTCATAGATACCGCCATCAGGTTCGCTAATAAATCGGCTAATCTGATCACTATATTTATGAGCAATCTCCTTAGTTTTGTCTTGGGAGTTGCCATCAATAATAATGTACTCTATATCCTCATAGGTCTGAGAGACGACACTCTTGATCGCTCGCTCTATAAATCGCTCAGCATTTTTACATACAGTGATAATTGAAATCCTCACATGCTCCTCCTCAAAATTATCACTATTAGGGTGATAATACTGGTTTAATAGGTTTAACTATAGGTTTAACTATATTCCAACTTGGAAGATTACCATCTTTCATTTACCTTGAGCTTTTAAGGTTTGTTTAAAAGTTTTAACTTTTTTTAAGGTTAAACCACTTGGTTGACACTATTCAAGTAGGAATCGACTACTTCATTGCTCTCTCCCGCTAACTTTATCCTGCCTTTGTCTAACCAAATCACCCGCTTGCAGTAATGGCGCACAAAGGATAAATCATGGGAGACCACTAAAACAGTGGCATGAGCCTCCCAAAATCTTTCCATGCGTCGCTGGCACTTAATTCTAAAACTTTGATCGCCTACGGATAACACTTCATCCAAAATTAAGATATCTGGCTGTACATCAGTGGCAATGGCAAAGCCTAGCCGTGCTGACATCCCTGAGGATAATCCCTTGACTGGCATCAACTTGTAGTCTTCTAGCTCAGCAAACTCCAAAATCGATGGGGTTCTCTGTTTCATCTCTTGTTTAGAGAAACCTAGCATCACGCCATAGAGTTTGATGTTATCCACTACCGAAAGTTCTGGATCGAATCCAGCTCCTAGCTCAATCATCGGAGCGATTTCACCTCTTATCCATACCTGACCTCCTGTGGGCTGTAATATGCCACAGATAACTTTAAGCAGGGTTGATTTTCCTGAACCATTCGGTCCAATGATGCCGATTTTTTCTCCAGGTTTTACGGCTAAATGAATGTCATCAAGGACTAAATTCTTGGAAGGTTTGCGGTATTTTCCCTCCAAAAAGGATAGTATAGTTTTCTTGAGGTCATAGGAAAACTCTTCTTGGGTTCTTCGCCACAATGAAACCCGATCGAGTCTAATAACTTCTTCTGTCATCTATAACAAATCCATGAAGTGCGGCTGCCAAATTCGAAAGCAAGTCCAGCCTAAAGATACAATTACTATGGCACTTAGGCATGAGTGTCCAATCAACCCTACATCTGGTAAAGCTCCTGACAACGAAATCTGTCGAATGCTTTCGATAATCGGCAATAAGGGATTTAAAAACAAAAAGGGTCTAACCGACTCTGGAACAATTGCTGCTGGATAAAAGACTGGAGAGCTAATCCAGATCACAAAGCATACTAGTTCGTAGAAATAAGGTAAATCCCTAAAAAAAACATAGAGAACACTGACGAAAAAACCGATGCCGATACTAACCAAAATTAATGCGATTAACGGAAGACTCAACGCTAGCAAATTGACTACACTTGTTGAGGTAAGCAACGTAACAATAGCTAGGAGAGGAAAGCTGCCAACAGATAACTGAAACACGTTAGCAGCAATGGTTGAAACTGGGAAGACACTGATTGGTAAGCGAACTTTATTCAACAGGGCACCATTACCAACTATACTGACTAATGCTTGGTTGGTTGAAGCGGAGAAAAAGTTAGTAACAAGCAACCCAGTAAAAGCTGCCAGAATATAGTTAATGGTTGAGTTGTCATAATAGGAGGCAAAGGTAGCACCAAAAATTGCTGTATATAGTCCTGTCATAATCAAAGGATTTAACAAAGACCAATATACTCCCAGAAGCGATCCTCGATAACGTCCCTTCAGATTTCGCTCTGTTAATATATACAGCAACTCCCAATAGCGCTGGAATTGCGACCGTGCGGTGTTAGCCTTGAGGGATAAGGTCATAATTTATACACCGAAGATATACAACCGAATATGAATATATAGAACCGAATATATAGGGATTCAAGTTAGCCTCCCCACTGGTTCGTAAATGCGCATTCCTAGAACCATAACATATACTGCGAAGAAATTCGCCCTGTCGTGTTCCCACCCCGCACTTTTGGTTACGGCGCGAACGCGCCCCGCGTGGCCTACGGCCAATCGCGCAGCGGCTCCATTCGCGTAGCGTGGCCCAAAGGCCAAGGAGCATCGCGCAACCGTTCTGTTTCGGTCTGTATATTATTATCATAGTTTAGGGAAATTTGTCGAGTAAGAACTTGGTATAATCCCTTGAGAAGTAAGTTCTGACTTGATTATATGTCTCTGACTAGTGCTGACGAACTAGAGCCAAGTCCCTTGCTTTCTTGGCGACTAGGGCAAAGTAACTTGTTAGATTGGCGAGCTATTATCGAAACTAACCCCTCCCTCTGGAGAGAAGCCAAGCAACGGTCTCACTTCGGACCTCAGGTGCTAATAGCAACTACCGTAGGGGGGTTAGCGCCACTGTCACTACCAGAAAGTCTACTAGCAGTAGCCCTTACCCTCAGAGGAGCAGAGGTTCATACTCTCCTGTGTGACCATTCTCTGCCTGCCTGCCTCAATCTTCAAAAACTGGATACACCTCAAGAAACGATTGAAAACTATGATCTAGAAACGATCAAATGCCAAAAGTGTTTCGCAACCGGTGGTTATCTGTATCAACCGTTGCATTTGACCAACCATGTATTGAGTGAACTGCTCACTGGCCTCGACAGGCAAGAGGCCAAACAAATTGCAGCCCATGTGCCCCTATCAGAGATTGAAAACTATTGCTTGGGCAACTGGAATATCGGTGAACATGCCTATGCTGGGGCGTTGCGCTATTTTACCAGTGGGAATCTAGATAACGAACCCAACAGTGAAATCGTGGTGCGTCGGTATTTTGAAGGGGCTTTGCTGACTGCGTATGCTATTAGTAAGCTACTGTATAACTATGATTTTAAGGCTGCTTGCTTCAATCATGGCATCTACTTACCTCATGGCATCATTGGTGAAGTGTGTCGCTCACGCCAAGTGCGCGTGGTTAACTGGACTCTTGCCTACCGCAAGCGTTGCTTTATTTTTAGCCACGGAGACACTTATCATCACACTATGCTCAGTGAGCCTCTGCATGCCTGGGAAACCGTGCCTTGGACTGAGGCAATGACAGATGATATTCTACAGTATTTGAAAAGTCGATGGCAGGGCACTAGGGACTGGATTTGGTTTCATGAAAAACCTGATGAAGAATTTAGCCGCAATGCTGAGGAGATGGGGCTTGACCTGAACCAGCCAGTGATTGGAATGCTCACTAATGTAATGTGGGATGCCCAGTTGCACTATCGGGCTAATGCTTTTCCCAATATGCTGACGTGGGTACTCCAAACGATTGAGTATTTTGCTAAACGTCCTGAGTTACAACTGCTGATTCGGATTCATCCGGCAGAGATTCGGGGAACGTTGCCTTCTCGCCAACCCTTGTTGCCAGAAATCAAGAAGGTCTGGTCTCAATTGCCTAAAAATATTTTCATCATTCCTCCAGAAAGTCCTGTGAGTACCTACGCAGCGATGATGGAGTGCGACTCGGTGATTATTTATGGGACAAAAACTGGAGTTGAGTTGACCAGTGTAGGGATTCCGGTGATCGTTGGTGGTGAAGCTTGGATCCGAGATAAAGGAATCACGATCGATCCCTCTACAGCACAGGAGTATTTCCAGTGCTTGGATAAGCTACCCCTTGGTGAACGGTTGGATTCTAATTCCCTTAAACGAGCCAGGATGTACGCTTACCATTTCTTTTTCAGACGAATGATTCCCCTACAATTTACGGAACCCCTATCGGAAAATCCTTACGTGAAGCTCAATATTACTAGCCTAGAGCAGTTACTTCCTGGTGCAGATCCGGGTTTGGATATTATCTGTGATGGAATCTTGTCTGGTTCTCCTTTTATCTATCCAGCGGAACGGTTGGGAATTGATCGCGTCTAGATTGGTGGAACGGGCATCTTGCTGGAACGGGGATGTTGGTGGCACGGTTATCTGGCCGTGGAACGGGCATCTCGCTGGAACGGGGATGTTGGTGGCACGGGCATCTTGCCCGTTATCAATATTTTCGAGCGGAGCAAGCCCTTCGGTGGTGCGTTACGGGGCTACTGGCTACGACGTTTAAATATGATGACAAGGCGCGCCCCTAACGCACCCTACGCACCCATCGCACTAAAAATTTTTAGATTTATCTATCCATAGGGGTTTACTATTATAACATAAACAATGGGATATTTTGATATCATTATCCCCGAGGGTGCCACTATAACGGCCACATCAGGTTAAGCTAAATCGCTTAATGGTGATGGCTGTATACAGGTGTGTTCAGGAGTGTATTATGAACTATATCAGAATTCTGGCTAAGCCTTTTCGTCAAGTCAAAAAGTTTTATCACAGCTCATTGACTCAGTATCCTTCCCAACTAGCTAATCCAGGACTAGCTAATCCAGGACAATTGAGTCATTTGAAGATATTAAAGTCTTTCGCTAAACCGGTAATTAGCTCTGACAAAACCTGCATGGTCTCAGTGGTGATTGGGAGTTATAACCGTAGACCTTTACTGGAAAAAGCGATTCAAAGTGTTCGAGATAATCAGATTCGCGTTCCCTATGAAATCATTGTGATTGACGGGGGGTCAACGGATGGCTCTTTAGAATGGCTAATTCAGCAGAAAGATATTATTACTATCATCCAACATAACCGAGGGGAATTCCAAGGAAAGCCACTCAAGCGTCGCAGTTGGGGGTATTTTATGAATCTTGGCTTTAAATCAGCTAAAGGTAAATATATTTTGATGATCAGTGATGATTGTCTGCTATTACCGAATGCGGTGAATTTAGGGCTGGATAAGTTTGAAGAGGTGGAAAAAGCTGGCGGCAAACTAGGGGGAGTAGCTTTCTATTTTCGGAATTGGCCAGAGGATCAAGAGTACTATGTACAACATACCCTTGGTGGCAAGCTGTTTGTTAATCATGGTATGTACTTAAAAGAAGCCCTAGCAGCAGTTGACTGGGCGGATGAAGAGCGATATATATTTTATAAAGCTGATGGTGATCTCTGTTTAAAGATGTGGCAGCTTAATTATGAGATTGTAGATTGTCCAGGGGCTTATGTTGAACATTATTATGATCGAAATGAAGGGGTTCGCCAGACTAACAATGCTGTTTTAGACCATGACCGAGAGGCTTACTTGCAGCGATGGGAAGGAATTTATTATCATCGATATAAGCGGGATCTCCGGAGACGAGTAACTAGGTTCTATGAGGACAAAACTAGAACAGCAGACCAGTTTATGAACTTAGTTTATTAAGTTGTCTAGGAGTAACTAAATGGCTTCGGTGAAACAGGAAATTGGTCGGTTGGTAAATCGTCTGTTAGCGTCAATGAATTTAAAGTTGCTAAGGCTTTCAGACTACAAACAAATTGTTGAAGCGAGTCCGGATCCAGGCAGGGATATATGGCGATGGGTTCGTGAAAATTATTCGATTAAGACGGTGATTGATATTGGATCAAATAATGGTGATTTTGCGGAATTTTTAGCTTGTTACTTCAATGCTAAACAGACCTATGTATTTGAACCATTGCCATCTTATCTATCAGACTTAGAAGGGAAAGCGGCTAAGATTCCTAATCTAAAAATTTTTAATGTGGCTTTGTCGGATTATGAAGGAGAAGAGTTATTTTATGAGAATTCTTACGGGCCAGCTTCTTCGATGTTACGCATAAGTGAACTATGTAAGAAGGAATTCCCACAAACATCAGGAGAAAGTGAAATAAAAGTAAAGGTTTGCCCCCTGGATGATCTATTACAGTCAGAATTAGAGTCTGATAAATTTGAGAGAGATATTTTTATAAAAATTGATGTCCAAGGGGTTGAAGATAAGGTGATAAAGGGAGGTAAAAAGCTATTTTCCCTAGGGCGATGTGTTCTGGTAGAAATGTCATTTGTTCCTCTGTATAAGGAACAACCATTATTTGAAGAGGTACATGACTGTTTGGTAGAGTTGGGTTACCGATTTGCGGGAATTAAAAATCAGATTAATTCTATCAAGTCTGGACAGCCATTATTCTGCCATTGTTTGTATGTCCGTTAGAGGTGTGCAAGCTATCAGCTATCAGCTATCAGCTATCAGCTATCAGCTATCAGTTATCAGCTATCAGCTATCAGCTATCAGCTATCAGCTATCAGCTATCAGCTATCAGCTATCAGCTTATGGGTTAGGTCACAGGCTGGAAGCCTGTGCCACTGACCGCTGAATGCTGACCACTGACCACTGACCGCTGAATGCTGATAGCTGAACGCGCACGCGTGCGTGGCACAGGCTTCTAGCCTGTGATAAGTGCGCATATGCTTAGGTTAATTGTTAAGAGTAAAGGTGAGGAGTGAAGGAACATGAAACTTTCTGTTGTTGTTGGTACCTATAATCGATTGAGTCTTCTGAAGCAATGTATTACTAGTATTCTTGAACAAACATCAACCCCTACGAAAATTTATGTAACTGATGCGGGGTCTGATGATGGCACTATTGAGTACTTAAATGCGATCGCATCCTCAAATCCACAGGTGATTCCGATTTTGGTGGGAGAAAAGCTTGGTCAAGCTAAAGCCTATAATGATGTGTTCAGACTTATAGATACTCCCTATGTGTGTTGGGTCAGTGATGATAATGTAATTGTGAACCAGGGTCTGGATACGGCGGTAAAAATACTTGAGGAAAAGCCGAAGATCGGGATGGTAGCCCTGAAAGTAAGGGATAAACAAGGGCCCTTCGTGAGTGCTCCCTACATCGGTGGTGTCTCAGTAATTGGTGTATTAAATGTTAACCAAGGTGTGCTGAGAACTTCGGTATTAAAACAGGTGGGTGGATTCTGTGAAGTATTTCGAGATTATGGGATTGATCCGGATTTGACCACGAAAGTTTTATTTTCAGGGCATGATATTGTTTATACTAAAAAAATTGCTATTCATCATTACCGGAATTGGAGTTCGGATCCTAATACTCCAGAATATGCCCAAATGATGGAGAGGCAAAAGCAGTATAAAGCCCTTTATGCGGAACGGTACTCAAAGTATGCGAAAGGGGGTTGGTTCTGGCAACTGAAAAAGTATCTTTGGGCATTGTTTCGTAAAGGGATCGGGTTTGATCAACACTACAATTCAGACCAACCGATCTTCTGGAATCTTATCCCTCGGGATTGGCACAATATCATGACCAGTCGGTATATTAGTATCACCGATCCGATGACTACCCAACGTAAAAGTTATCACTTAATTCAACATTGTCCAGGATATCTACGACCGAGATCATTTCAAGTGGAGCCGTTATCCTAATAGCTATCAGTTATCAGCGGTCAGCTAATGCGCTACGCGCACGCGTGCGCGTTCAGCTATCAGCTATCAGCGGTCAGCTATCAGTTATCAGCTAATGCACTAAATCACAGGCTAGAAGCCTGTGCCACGCTACTTGAGGTGCTATCAATCAGTTAAAGGCTATCAGTTATCAGCTATCAGCTAAAGGCTGACGGCTGACCGCTGACGGCTGACCGCTGTTCGCGCACGCGTGCGCGTAGCGCATATGCTGAGAAAAAGATAAATACGTATTGAAATCCTAGCTAATTAATGGTAAACCATTGGTCAGTGGTGAAAAACCGATAGGAATTTATTGGTTGTAGGAGTGTAAAATGTCCCGAAGACTGACTATTAATGGTTTTGAAATTAATGACGATAGCGATTGCTTTGTGATTGCTGAAATTGGGAATAACCATCAAGGCAGCTTGGAAAAGTGTAAAGAAATGTTCCGGATTGCTAAGGAATGCGGAGCGAATGCTGTAAAACTACAAAAACGAGACAATCGTGCCCTTTACACGAAAGCTGCTTTTGACAGACCTTATGACCATGAAAATAGTTTTGGTTTGACCTATGGTGAGCATCGGGAGTTTCTAGAATTTGGTGCTTACGAATATCAGGAACTGAAAAAGTATGCTGAAGAAGTAGGGATTACGTTTTTCTCTACTGCTTTTGATATTCCGAGTGCGGACTTTTTGGGTGAGTTGGATATGCCAGCTTATAAGATCGCTTCTGGAGACCTTAAGAGCTTGCCCCTAATCAAACATGTTGCCCAATTCCAGAAGCCGATGATCGTTAGCACCGGTGCAGCTACGTTAGAGGATGTGCAACGGGTTTACGATGCGATTATGCCGATTAACCCCCAGTTGTGTATCCTGCAATGTACGGCAAGCTATCCAGCGGACTTTGAAGAACTTGACCTGAAGGTGATCGAGACTTATCGGGAACTGTTCGGTGATATTGTGATTGGTCTATCTAGCCATGACAACGGTATCGCTATGGCAGTGGCGGCTTATGTTCTTGGGGCTCGTGTGATTGAGAAACACTTTACCCTGAACCGGGCGATGAAAGGAACAGACCATGCTTTCTCGTTAGAACCGACAGGGTTGCGCAAGATGGTAAGAGACCTCAGACGCACTCGCCAAGCTTTTGGGGATGGGGTGAAGAAAGTACACCTGAATGAACGTCCTGCTTACTTGAAGATGGGTAAAAAACTGGTTGCTGCAGATAATTTACCTGTAGGACATGTTTTAAGGGCAGAGGATATCGCGATGAAATCCCCAGGGGATGGTTTACCCCCCTATGAATTGGACAATGTGATTGGTAAAGTCTTAACCAAACCCCTAAGGGTGGATGAGTCAATTACCTTGGCTGGGTTGGTGGAAAATGTTGAACAGGTTGCTGTTTAGGGTATTGTTGGCTTTGTGAATTATTTTGACCTCTCTGGCAAAATCGCTATTGTTACTGGAGTCTTAGGTAAACTTGGACCAGTGTGGAGTCGGGCATTACTGGATGCTGGCGCAACGGTTGTGGGCATAGACCTACCATTGGCTCAGGTGCCAAAGTCTTTTGAGCTACTTCAAGGGCATTATCCCAAGACTCGTTTGTTTTTGGAACGGGGTGATATATGCGATCGCACTGCCATGACCGCAATTCGCGATCGCATCCTGAGCGACATTGGCATTCCTGATGTGATTGTCAACAATGCTGGGATTGACCAACCTCCTGGTCCAGTGAAAACCTATAGCTTGGACGAGATCCCCCTAGAGATTTGCCGCAAGGTGTTTGAGGTGAATGTCTTGGGCGCATTCCAGGTGACCCAAGTCTTCGGTAGCCCGATGGTGGAAGCTAGACGAGGTTCAATCATTAATATCGGTTCCTTGTATGGGAGCGTATCTCCCGATGCCCGGTTTTATGAGCATCTGGAGTGCGACCCTCCTTTTTTAAAACCCCCTGCCTATGGGGCATCGAAGGCAGCACTGGTGAATTTAACCCGGTACTTTGCTACCCACTGGGGACCCTTTGGTGTCCGGGTTAATGCCCTTTCTCCGGGAGGAGTATTGGGTGGACAGGATGAGGAATTCAAAGGTAAATTTTGCGATCGCGTTCCTCTAGGACGGATGGCAGAGTTTGATGATTTACTTGGCCCATTGGTGTTTCTAGCATCCGATGCCTCTGCCTATGTCACAGGTATCGAACTCCGAGTTGATGGCGGTTTTACCGTTTGGTAGACTAAACTGGTGCATCTCACTGTCTTAATGCAGTCCCTGAGGGAAGAAACCTGCTCAGGTCGGCACTGCATCGCTGAGTTATAGAGTTACAACGTTTAGATGCACCCTTTGATCACTAAACTGTTTATTGAAAACCAGAAGCACTTTAACTATCCCTACGGCAAGCGAAAGATTTACGAAAGGATTAGTAAATTTTTCAGCTTTCCTACTTATAGTATTCGCAAAGATTTAGGAATTAGCGTTATTAATTGTCAAGGTAAATTACCTAGTATCTCTAAAAAAGATGGATTTTTAGTGTGGTTTCCCAAAACTTTTGATCCAGTTAGCGAAGTGATTGGAGAATGTCGGGACTATATCGCTACTGTTGATCAATCTATTTTTACCAAACAAGGTGAAGGAAAAGAAGAATACCTCAGAGGTATCCATCCAGATAAGTCTAAACTTACGGAGTCTTTAGTAAAACTAGCTTGTGATCGAACCTTAGTAAGTATAGTAACAAAATACATTGGCATTTTACCAATTATCAATGGGGTTAAGTTACTCTACTCGCCCAATAAAAAACTCTATGAAGGAGGAGCTCAATTTTTTCATTTAGACCCGGAAGGCGTTAGGCAAATCAAGCTATATATTCATGTAGAGGATGTGACAGAAGAGTCTGGTCCTCTGACCCTAATCCCAGCACAAGAATCCCAGAAAATCTACCGATCCTATCAAGGGGGAAGACTAACGGATGAGTGGATCAGTCGCTTGATTGATCCGCAACATTTCTATTCGATAACTGGTGCGTCGGGGACAATGATATTTGCGGATACATCCCGATGTTTCCATTTCGGTAGCCGACCAGGAAAAAAACCCAGATTTGTAATTATACTACAATATATATCCCCCTTTGCTATCAATTTCCCCTGGTTTGGATGGGTTAGAAAGCCACTTCATGCTCACTTAGTTAATTACAATACTTCAATGATAGATCAATATCTTTTAGGAGCTCAATAGAGGGAGTAGGGAGTAGGGAGTAGGGAGTAGGGAGTAGAGGGAACAGGGAACAGGGAACAGGGAACAGGGAATTTTGTGTATATCAGAGCTCTAAAAAACGCTATTAAACTTAATTTAAGTACTGAAGTAATCAACTATTATTACTTTTTTATGTTTCCTAATCCGAAGTTACCTACCTTAATTACTATAGCCTATATAAATAGGTTATGAACAATATTGCTGTGTCTTGATGCAGTCGCTCATGGAGGGAACCCCCAAGACCGCGCTGCATCGCTTTCTCATAACATCAAAAACTCTTTGGATCTCTTTCCTACTCCCTACTCCCTACTCCCTGTTCCCTGTTCCCTCTTCCCTATTCCCTGCTCCCTGCTCCCTGCTCCCTTTTCTTATAAATCCGATGTTCACAACTCAAATAAAAATGGTATATCATTACTCACCATGAGATACTTCCAAGGGGTAAAAAATAATGGCACCAGACTATTTACCGAGCCAAGTCTTGAACTGGATTGATGGTCAACAAGTAACAGCAGTGGCAGGAGAATGGTTTGATAAGCTAGACCCCACTAATGGTCAAGTGCTATGTCAGGTGGCTCGCTCCAGAGCAGCAGATATTGAGCAAGCGGTAAGGTCAGCTAAACAGGCTCAACCGGCTTGGGCTGATACTCCTCCGGTACAACGGGGAAACATCTTACACGAGATTGTCCTGGGTATGAAAGCCCGTCAGGAAGAGATTGCCAGGATTGTAGCAGCAGAAACGGGTAAGTCCTATGGTTCAGCTTATGGAGAAACTGGCGGTGCGATCGCATTAGGATTATTCTACGCTAGTGAAGGACAACGGTTGTATGGTCGCACCACTACCAGCGGTGTGGTTAATAAATATGCCATGACTGTGCGTCAACCTCTGGGAGTTGCTGGATTAATTATTGCGGCCAATACTCCCATTGCTAATGTAGCCTGGAAAGTCTTTCCAGCACTGGTTTGTGGCAATAGCGCGGTATTAAAAGTAGCAGAAGACACTCCTGCCACGGCTTGGATAGTTGGACAAATTGCTCAACAGGCTGGGTTACCCCCTGGTGTACTCAATATTATTCAGGGATATGGTGAAGAAGCTGGAGCTCCCTTGGTTGCTCATAATGATGTGGCTGTGGTTAGCTTTACCGGCTCCACAGAAGTAGGGCGAATTGTGCAACGGGTAGCTGGGGAGCGCTTTGGTAGGGTATCCCTGGAGTTGGGGGGTAAGAATCCCTTGGTGGTATGTGATGATGCGGATTTGAACAATGCCGTCAAGTGGACCTTACTCTCAGTATTCAGTAATGCCGGTCAACGTTGTGCTTCTGCTAGTCGGATTATTGTCTTTGACAGCATCTATGATCAATTCCGTGACCAATTAGTGGAGAAAACTAAGGAATTAAAATTAGGTCCCACTGACCAGGATGACCTGGGTCCAGTGATTAATGAGCAACAGTTGACTAACATGATTGCAGCGGTGAAACAGGCACAAGAAGCAGGAGCAACGGTGTTGGTGGGAGGCGATCGCTTAACAGACCCTGACCATGCTACTGGTTTTTATATGGCACCGACCCTCCTAGAGAATGTAGACCCCCACGCGGAAATTTCTCAATGTGAATTATTTGGTCCGATTGCTAGTCTCTACCGGGTCAAAGACTTTAAGGAAGCTCTTGCTCTTGCCAACGATTCTCCCTATGGCTTAACTGCTTCGATTCACACTCGCAACATCCACCGTGCAGTAAGGTTTTGTGAGAAAGTCCAAACTGGGGTAGCTGTAGTGAATGCCGGTACCTATGGCAGTGAACCCCATATGCCTTTTGGTGGACTCAAGCAATCTGGTAATGGTACCCGTGAACCAGGCACAGAAGCCTTGGATGTCTATTCTGAGTTGAAGGATATCTATATTAATATTGATCCTGAGCAATTTTGATCATAAGGGAGTAGGGAGTAGGGAGTAGGGAGTAGGGAGTAGGGAAAAAATCCTGTTTCCTTTATTACTATAAGTAACGTTATATACCCTTGGATTACGGTTATCCAAGGGTAATCGTTTTAGAAGCAAATAATTGCTGACCGCTGACCACTGACCACTGACTGCTTAGGTATGTTTCAATACTACCGAAAGATTATTAGCTGGCATTTGGTAAGTTTTTTCAAGGATGAGATTATGATTACTGGCAACCTCTACAACATCTTCTAAATTACGTACTCCCCATTCTGGGTTTTGTTCTCGTAAATAGGAGTCAAAATCAGCGTTGGAAAGTGCAGTGTGTTTATTACCTTGTTTGTAGGGACCGTATAAATATAGAATATCTCCTGATGAAAGGATACGACCAGCACCTGCCATTAATCCTAAACAAGTAGACCACGGTGAAATGTGAATCATATTAATATTCACCATCGCTACAATATCTGGTATTTCTGATAGTATTTCCGTTTCTACCTTCCAAACTGGCTGACTGACATCAATATCAAGGGGTTGATGGAGGTTGTCGCTAGGGTAATCTTTAGCCCAGGCGATGATACTTTCACGGAGGGAAGCATTAATATCGGAAGGAATCCATTTTCGAGGGTTTAACTGTTGTGCAAAATAGATAGCGTGTTCTCCGGTACCGCTAGCAATTTCTAAAATTGTGCCAGTGGCTGGTAATATCTCTAAAAGTACGTTTAAAATTGGTTCCCGGTTGCGCTGGGTTGCTGGGGCGTATTTTCTGCTATCCACTAATTCTTCTCCCCGATAATGATAAGAGCAGGAACGGGTGCATCTCATATTTGTAAAAAAGTTGAGTAGGGTGCGTTAGGGACGGGTTTGCCGTAATTTTATCCGTAGCCAGTATTGGGACAGTCCGTCCCGTAACGCACCACAGGTTCAAACAGCATGCATTGAGATGCACCCAGTGGCAACGGGCAAGATGCCCATTCCACAAAGCTATTAATATCATCCCATACAGCGGAGCAGGCAAGAGGCAAGAGGCATGCTAGCAATAGGCATGCTAGCAAGAGGCAATAGGGAAACAATCCTCTTTACCTGATTAGACTAAAAACTGCTATAAACATCAGCTTACAAGCTTTCAAAAAAATCTAGGAAGTGGTGCGTTACGGGACGGAATGTCCCAACACTGACTACGGATAAAATCAGGGAAAATCCGTCCCTAACGCACCCTACATAACTGATCATAACAGAATTTATTTTATCAAAAATGTCAACAAAATACAAATGGTTTATATCTGATATTTTTCAAATTTATTACACTCCCCACTCTCTCCACAATCTCCATATTTCGTAATAAAAAAAATTTTCTAAACCCCTTGACATGCGATTAATTTATTTATATATTACTAATGTAAACCATTTACACTAATAACTGGTCATGAATCAAAACATTAACCCCAACTCCGATGACAATCAAAACCCTGACAATCAAGGTCACAAAGGGAAAAAAGTCAAGCACATCTTGATTGGTTCTCCTAAACAAGTTCGGCATACTATTTATGCCATTTATGCCCTTAAATACGCTTATCCTGATGAGTGGAGCACTCCCGAGCCTACGGAAAACCCTGGTGAGGTTATGACCACTTTAATTCGATATTTATACCTAGACTAGGATAGGGGTTTGCCAGCGATGCAGCGCGGTCTTGGGGAGGCAGCGCGGTCTTGGGGGTCTCCCCCATGAGCGACTGCCGTGGTTTCCCCCATGAGCGACTGCATCAAGACAGGGTTTGCCGCCCTGGCGGCCAAGAATTGCCGAGGTGATTTTTTGCAAGTTATTTTGCGGAGGGGTATAATGTAAACAGAGTTCGGATGTGCTTGCTGGAAAGCAGTTACTGAGTAACTTGATAAGAATGGATTCCTTGATTCAGTTTTTGTTTGGATTTGATGACAGCTAAGCTGTACTCAATTAGGTTTACACAATAGAATTCGGTCAAGCATTGGGGTTAAACCAAACTTGACCGGATTTTTTTTTATCTAAGCTATCAGCTATCAGCTATCAGCGGTCAGTTATCAGCTATCAGCTATCAGCTATCAGCTGACGGCACATCAAGTAGCACCTCAAGTAGCACCTCAAGTAGGTCATATGCTTACCTTTCAGCTTTTGAATAAAATAAGCTGACGGCTGACGGCTGACCACTGACCGCTGACCGCTGACCGCTGACCGCTGACCGCTGAGGGTAAAATATATAGATATTGATCAACTATCTTCTCAACTATGACAACGCTAGTATTTGTCCATGGCACAGGGGTTAGGCAAGCTGCCTATGAGCAAACTTTTAAGATAGTTGAGGGTTTTGTCACTGAAAAACGTCCGGAGATTACCGTTGTTCCTTGCTTTTGGGGTGAGCAATTTGGGAGTAAGCTCAATGCTAAAGGGGCATCGATACCCTTGTTTGATGCCAGTTTAGCTCTGGATCAGGGAGAGGAAGAAGAGCAAGAAATTATTCTTTGGCAGCAGTTATATCGCAATCCCCTTTATGAGTTGGGATTGTTGTCTTTACAACCTAGCGCTAATGCTGATAGTAATCCCTTTGGAGAGCAACCAGGTGATCAATTACATGACCGGTTGCTGGATTTAATTCCTAGTGGAGAATTGCAAGAAAAATTACAAGCAGCTGGCATAGCAGAAGTGTTTGATCAGGCACGACGCCATGTTACGAGTAGTGCTGTTTATCAAGAAGTATTAAACCAAGTCTCTGATTCAGATAGTGACTGTTATGATACTATCGCAAGAGCAATTATTGCTCAGGCAATGTTTGACTCTCAGCAGCAAAATCAGGATTCCATCATCCTTCCTAATCCGGAATTGCGTGATCGACTCGTGAAATCACTCAGTGATGCTTTGGGTGCCAAGGAAGACTTGGGATTGGGTGACTGGCTCCAGAAACCACTTTCCTTATTGGCGGGTCCAGCTACAGCTTTGGTGAGGAGTAAAAGGGGTGCAATTACTGAAGCAAATACTCCTACACCTGGTGACATTATACTCTATCAAAGTCGGGGTCAGCAAATACGTGACTTTATCCAGCAAACGATAGAAGAGGCTGAACCACCAGTTGTTATATTAGCTCATAGTTTAGGAGGGATTGCTTGTGTTGATTTATTAGTTAATCAACCAATAAAACAAGTAGAATTACTAATTACAGTGGGTTCTCAAGCTCCCTTTTTATACGAAATTAATGCCTTATATAGCCTAGAATTTGGTCAGCCTCTGCCAGACTTTTTTCCGGAGTGGTTGAATATTTATGATTTACGAGATTTCCTTAGTTACATTGGCGCTACTCTATTCCCTAATAAAGTGCAGGATGTTTTGGTGGACAGTAAACAACCCTTTCCCCAAGCTCATAGCGCTTATTGGACAAACCCTGCTACCTGGAAAGCAATTATTCCGAGGTTACCATGACTATGGGTTCATCTCATATTTGCTGTTTGAACCGGTGGTGCGTTACGGGGCGGGCTATCACAACCCTGGCTACGCAAAAAATCATGGCAAGTCCGCCCCTAACGCACCCTACGGGACATTAATAAAAGTTAGATGCACTCCATGACTATTACTGCTAAGCCAGAAAAAACCTATGGGTTGATTGTCGGGATCGAGAAGTATCAAGCAACAAACTGGAATGTGAATGGTCCCGTTCATGATGCTATCAAGTTTGCTGATTGGTTGTTATCACAAGGCGTGCCAACAAATAATATCAGGCTCTGTTTGTCTCCTTTAACTGAAAATAGTGAACTGGTTAATAACTTTGAGATAACGTCAAAGCCAGCAACGGAGCAGAATCTATTTGATATCATTACCAATGATCTATCCCAACAAACGGGAGAGCTACTGTTTATATTTTGGGCTGGTCATGGTTTGATTACCTCAGAGCGAAATCGCAGGCTACTTTGTGCTGATGCTAGTAAAAATAATTGGCAAAATCTAGATTTACATTCCCTGTTACTGCTTTTCGGTTCAGATTCCTTTAGGATTCCCAATCAGATTTGTATAGTCGATGCTTGTGCTAATTATCTTTTAGAGTCAAACGGGCGACCAACTAATTTGGGAGGGAAACAGTTTCCTAGTGGTCAACCTAGGCAAAACAGTCAACAGTTTGTATTACTGGCTACGAGAGAAGGGGAGACAGCCAAAGTTAACTCCTCCGCAAAAACGGGATACTTTTCCCAAGCCGTAATAAAAGCGTTGGAGCAACAGGACTGGCTGCCAGATATGGAAGTAGTTGCTAAGCACGTTAAGGAACAATTTGCTAGTTTAAATAAACAACAACTACCCACCTATTTTTATCGTCGCAGTTGGGATGGTGATCAGGAGGATTATTATCCTAATCCCTTTGATATTGCCTACAATATACCCAGTACTCAAGCCCGTAAGTTTGTGGATAGACACCAGCCACTGGAAGAGTTACATCAGCTATTGCAAGACAATACTATTGTAGCCATTACTGATCGCACAGGTCAGGGGGGAGTAGGAAAAACAGAACTAGCCATTCAATACTCTTGGTACAATTTAGAAAATTATCCCGGTGGCTGTTGTTGGTTGTATTTCAAGAGAGTGGATATCGTAACCCAGCTCTCGGGATTTGCAATGGTGAAAAAATTTCCTGATTTTAAGATTCCTGAAAACCTACCCCTTGATTACCAACTTCTTTATTGTTGGGAAAACTGGCAACCAGGTAAAGTTTTATTGGTTTTCGATAATGTCACTGATATCGAGCAAATCAAAGACTACTTACCGCCCATGGGTTCTCGATTCAGGGTATTAATCACCACTCGTAGTTCACAGTTACCCTATGCGTCAATTCCTTTGGGAGAATTACCAGAAACTGAGGCTCTAGAGTTATTAGCAAAATTAGTAGGGAAAGACTATGTTGAAAAAAAGTTAGAGGTTGCCAAAGAAATATGTCAATTCGTTGGCTGTATACCTTTAAAATTATACCATGTGGCAGGGCTATACTCAGAGCCAGGTAATACATGATGCTAGAAGAAATTTTATTGCTCCTAGAGCAGAAGCAATCTCAAGAAGGTGACTCTGGTAAAGATGTTCTGCTGGAACTCAATTGGGATGCGTTAGAGTCTTCAGCTCAAACCATGGCTGGTCTTTTGAGTTTGTTTGCCTTGGCTCCTATTCCCTGGTTATTAGTATCCCAGGTTGCTGCAACTGCTAGCTTGGAATTTGATTTAGTCGTTAATCGGGATATCTTAGTTCAAAAGTATTTCCTCCAGAAGTTAGATGATAACACTTACCAACTTCACGAACGGATTAGAGAATTTTTGAGTATCAAGGGGGAACAGTTAGCTGATATTGAAAAACTAAAACGGGGCTTTTGTTCAGCTATCGTAGCAATAGCAAAGGATATTCCTGAGACCCCAACTCAGTCCGAAATTATAGAAATTACCCCTGCTATCCCTCACCTGGTGGAAGTTGCCACTAACCAAAACGATTACTTAAATGACGAAGATTTAATCTGGCCTTTTGTGGGCTTAGCGCGCTTTTACCATGGTCAAGGGGCTTACGAACAAGCTTTGCCTTGGTATCAGGAATGCTTATTAACGGTTAGAGAGCGCTTGGGTCAAGACCACCCGGATGTGGCCACCAGCCTTAACAACTTGGCAGCACTATACGACAGTCAGGGGCGATACGAAAAAGCCGAACCCCTTTACCGGCAAGCCTTAGAGCTGAAGCAACGCCTCTTGGGTGAACAATACCGAGATGTGGCCACCAGCCTCAACAACCTAGCAGAACTGTACTATAGCCAGGGGCGATATTCAGAAGCGGAACCCTTGTATCTGAGAGCCTTAGAGCTAAGCCAACGCCTGCTGGGTGAAGAACATCCAGATGTGGCACAAAGCCTCGACAACCTGGCTTTACTGTACTATAGCCAGGGGCGCTACCAAGAAGCGGAACCTCTCTACCGGCAAGCCAAAGACCTGAGGAAACGTCTGCTGGGTCAAGACCACCCAGATGTGGCCACCAGCCTCAACAACCTGGCTTTACTGTACTATAGCCAGGGGCGCTACAAACACGCAGAATTCCTATGCCTAAAAGCCAAAGACCTGAGGAAACGCCTGCTGGGTCAACAACACCCAGATGTAGCCACCAGCCTCAACAACCTGGCTTTACTGTACTGGAGTCAGGGGCGATACTCAGAAGCGGAAGACCTGTACCAGCAAGCTTTAGACATGAGGAAACAGCTGCTGGGTGAAGAACATCCAGATGTGGCACAAAGCCTCAACAACCTGGCTTTACTGTATTGCAGCCAGGGGCGCTACAAGCAAGCAGAACCCCTATGCCAAAAAGCCTTAAACCTGAGGAAACGCCTGCTAGGTCAACAACACCCAGATGTGGCCACCAGCCTCAACAACCTGGCTTTACTGTATTGCAGCCAGGGGCGCTATAAACAAGCAGAACCCCTATGCCAAAAAGCCTTAAACCTGAGGAAACGCCTGCTGGGTCAACAACACCCAGATGTAGCACAAAGCCTCAACAACCTAGCAGCACTCTACGAGAAGCAGGGGCGCTACGAAAAAGCCGAAACCCTTTACCTGCAAGCCTTAGACTTGAGGCAACGCCTGCTGGGTCAACAACACCCAGATGTGGCCACCAGCCTCAACAACCTGGCTTTACTGTACTGGAGTCAGGGGCGCTACGAAAAAGCGGAAGACCTGTACCTACAAGCCAAAGACCTGAGGAAACGCCTGGTTGGTCAAGAAAATCCAGATATGGCCACCACCCTTAACAACTTGGCTTTACTGTACTGGAGCCAGGGGCGCTACGAAGAAGCACAACCTCTTTACCTACAAGCCAAAGACCTGAGAGAACGGCTGCTGGGTCAACAACACCCAGATGTGGCAAGTACCCTCAACAACCTGGCTTTACTGTACGATAGCCAGAGGCGGTACCAAGAAGCAGAAGACCTGTACCAGCAAGCCTTAGACCTGAGTCAACGGCTGCTGGGTCAACAACACCCAGATGTGGCAAGTACCCTCAACAACTTGGCCGGACTGTACCAGAGTCAGGGACGCGACGAAAAAGCAGAACCTCTGTACCAAGAAGCTCTACAGATTGCTATCAAGCAGTTAGGAGAAGAACATCCCACAACCCGAATTATTTCCGGTAATTTGAACCATCTATTGAAAACATCTCAACCTAAAAATGATCCTAGGGATTTAGAGCCTAGGCCTGTGACGATAAAGCTTGAAACGATTGATACGTAAAAAGTGTAACGCTCTGTGATATCAAAAGAATTGAAATTATTATAGCAATCCTAAATCAGTTGTAAAATTAAAACTATTAAATCATTGCTTTACACTAGTTACAGCTATTGCTAAAGCCACTATATTTCAGAAATTAGATAAGATTACTATAGCGTTTATCGTAGTTATGAGATACAGTTATCTTTGATGTTGATTCCCTGTCTTGATGCAGTGATCGCTATTGCCTATTGCCTATTGCCTATTGCCTATTGCCTTGCGCGTAGCGCTATAGCAACCTATCACCATAGTTTAGGATTATTTAAAGACTTTACGCATTTGATATTCACAGCAGCATCTGGCACCTCTATCTCCCCAAGTAGGAGCGCCTGCCAACCAAAAGGCCACTGCAATGGATATGGAGTAATGAAATGTGTTGCCAACTCTGCTTTAAAGCCAAATCGTTCATAATACCTAGGATCACCATACACGAAAACAATAGTCACATTCATACTACGCAATCGCTTAATCCCAGCATCAATTAGTTTACTCCCCACACCATTACCTTGGTATTCTGGCTTAACAGCGAGTGGTGCCAGAATATACCCATGGAAATCTTGTTTTTCGGCAATAAATACAGGACTATATGCAACGTTTCCAATTATTTCATTGTCATCGACCGCTACCAATGATAGTGTACATGGCTCGGTAATATTGGAGATGAGGTCATCAGCGAGACCTGCCACAAGATCACCCTCTCCGATCGGAAAGGCCGACATATGTAAGGAGCGCACGCTCTCACGATCCCTTATTTCTGCATCTCGGATAATCATGTTGTGCGGCTTCATGTATTGAGTTATTATTTAATTCTATATCCCATAAGGTACAACTTGATCCCCCTAAATCCCCCTTAATAAGGGGGACTTTGAGGTTGAAAAGCGTACCTCATAACTGATATACCAATCCGTGTAGGAATTGTGATAATTTTTGTTCCCTTTTCCCTACTCCCTACTCCCTACTCCCTGTTCCCAGATCCGCTGTTCCCTGTTCCCTTTGGTATAGTTTTGTTCAACCCTAAATTTGCGATGAAAAATCTAACTCTGCTATCTACCACACTCCTGATTGCTACCTCTGGATTAGTTTTGGTGGCACCCCAGGCAGCTTCAGCTTTAAATTGGAACTGGATTTATTCTGCTCCTGGTATCGAAGCCAATGGTACTTTCACTACTAATGATACTCCTGATGATTTGGGTTTTTTCTTGATTTCTGAAATTACTGGCACGCGCAACAGCGAAACAATTACTGGTTTGCAACCTACTGGTACTTCTACACCGGGAAACGAACCTTTCGAGGTTGATAATTTAATTAGTATTGATGGTAATCAGTTAACAACTGACGGCTTTGGGTTTTCTACCTCAGGTGGAAACTTTGTTAATGTCTTTTTCGCTAGTTTTTTGCAGCCCCCTAGTTTTTTTGAAGTTTTTTCGGCACCGCCATTTATCACTGGTTTTCAAAATTTAGGACCAGAAGATAGTGAGTTACCCATTAGTTTTTCTGCGCAACCGGTGATTGTCTCTGAACCTAGTCATAGTATAAGTCTCTTTACCCTGGCTACTCTCGGCTTAGCTTCAACCATCAAACGTAAGCTGAAACCTTTTGCTTAAGCTATAAGCTATACCAAAGGGAACAGGGAACAGCGGATCTGGGAACAAAAATTATCGCAATTCCTACAGGGATTGGTATATCAGCTATCAGCCCTCAGCTGAGGGCTGATAGCTTAGATTTAAGCTGGTTGAGATTTAGTCAATAATTTCAGAATTTCTACAATCTCCCCCTGTCGGTTAGAAAGTTGTTCTTGTCGCTGAGAGAGTTGTTCTTGTCGCTCATCTAAGTTTTCCATTAGGCCATACATTCGGGATTGACTTTCAGCTAAATTAGACTGAGAGTTTGCTAAATTAGCCATCACAGAATACAGTCGAGCGCGATCGCGTTTGAACTCATTGACAGTATCGGTTAGGGCTTCGATAGCACGAGCATTAGAATCGGTTCTTTGACGAAGCTCTTCGAGCTGTTGGCTGATCCGTTCAATCTGTTGGTCGATGCGCTCAATGGCAGTTAGTAAACGGTTGAAACGGGTATCAAATTGGTCTGAATTTGTCATTTGCTGCAACAGTGTTTAGTGTTTTCTCAACAGCTATCAGCAGTAAGCGGTCAGCCGTCAGCGGTCAGCTTATTTTCTTCAAAAGCACCAATTGCGCTACGGGCATGCTGCGCGAACAGTAGCACCATCTGTAGGCCATAGGCTGATAGCTGATAGCTGATAGCTGATCACTGATAGCTGATAGCTTACGCTAGTGGTTCTAAACCCTAATTAGATTGAGTCAGTAACTTCAGAATTTCCACAATCTCACCCTGTCGGTTAGACAGTTGTTCCTGTCGCTGGGAAAGTTGTTCATGTCCCTGAGAAAGTTGTTCCTGTCGTTGATCTAAGTTTTCCATCACGCCATACATTCGGGATTGACTGTCCGCTAAATTAGCCTGAGATTGAAATAAATTAGACTGAGATTGTGCTAAATTAGCCATCACAGAATACAGTTGAGAGCGATCCCGTTTGAACTCATTAACAGTATCAGTTAGGGCTTCAATGGCACGAGCATTAGAATCGGTTCTTTGACGAAGCTGTTCAATCTGTTGGCTGATCTGCTCGATCGCAGTTAGTAAAAGGTTGAAACGGGTATCAAACTGGTCTGAGTTTGTCATTTGCTGCAATAGTGTTTAGTGTTTTCTCAAGAGCTATCAGCGGTCAGCCGTCAGCGGTCAGCGGTCAGCTTATTTTCTTCAAAAGCACCAATTGCGCTACGGGCAGGCTGGGTGAACAGTAGCACCATCTGTAGCCCATAGGCTGATAGCTGATTACTGAGAGCTAAATGCTTACCCTAGTGGTTCGCGCATCTTAATTAGATTTAGCCAGTAACTTCAGAATTTCTACAATCTCCCCCTGTCGGTTAGACAGTTGTTCCTGTCGCTCATCTAAGTTGGCCATCATGCCATACATTCGGGATTGATTTTGAGCTAAATCTGCCATCAAAGAGTATGCTTGAGCGCGATCGCGTTTGAACTCATGGACAGTATTGGTTAGAGCTTCAATGGCACGAGCATTAGAATCGATCCTGTGACCAAGCTGTTCAATCTTTTGGTTGGTCTGCTCGATAGCACGAGCATTAGAATCGGTTCTGTGACCGAGCTGTTCAATCTGTTGGCTGATCCGCTCCAGGGCAGTTAGTAAAAGGTTGAAACGGATATCAAACTGGTCTGAGTTTGTCATTTGCTTTGCTGCAATAGAATGTTTACGATAGCAGTTATCAATTGCTTGAAGTACGTTTTGTATTTTAGGTAATAGGGAACAGGTAATAGGATCAAAATTCTGTGTAAATCCTAAGTAGTATCACCGCTATCATTCTGATTAAACTAGTGCAGATTCTGTTTATAGTGTGATTTTTATAGTGTGATTCGCGATTACACGCTGTGACGGTTAATTTTTAGCATTGCTCTATTAGAACGGGTTTTTACTACTTATGATTTACCAGATGATTTACCTTTGCCAAAAGGCCACGCTACGCGAACAAGTTTCTTCCATGATTAAGGGAAGTATTGGCGATTTAATTGACGGTAGCAAGGAGCAATTATTACTCCCTAATCCCTACTTCCTAAACCCCAGTAATTTGTACTTAAAGCAATTGGGTTAACCCTATATAATTATACACTATAATTGTTAATATTGACAAGGATTAAAATCTAGTAATTACTAATAGCCAACTAACTGCAATTATGAGTTATTATAAAACCAACAATTACTCGTAAAATTGTAACGGGCAAGATGCCCGTTCTACTCCCGATTCCCGTCAGCTGAAAATAAAGCTCCTTTAGGATTGCTATAACTGATAACTGATAGCTGATAACTGATAGCTGAACGCTGATAGCTTACCTATTCATTATTTCTGTAAACTATAAAGTGGTGATCAAAAATTTGCCAGCAAGATTATTGTCTAATATCAGGAAAATTGGTGGATTCTAAAACTCCGACAGTAGTTGCCTTGATTCCAGCCCGGGCTGGTTCTAAACGAGTACCTGGTAAAAATATTCGTCGTTTGAAAGGGCATCCGTTAATTGCTTATACTATTGCTGCTGCAACCCAAAGCCAAGTGTTCTCAGCAGTGATTGTTTCCACTGACTCAGAGGAGGTGGCGGAAATTGCTCGTTACTATAGCGCTGACGTACCATTTTTGCGTCCGCCAGAGTATGCTACTGACAAATCACCAGATATTGAGTGGATTGATTACACCCTGAGGCGTTTGAATGATCTTGGGCGAGAATTTGATTGCTTCAGCATCCTGCGACCAACCAGTCCTTGTCGCCAACCACAGACCATTCAACGAGCTTGGCAGGCGTTTTTGGCTCAAGCTGATCAAGTAGACTCCTTACGGGCAGTAGAGAAATGCCAGCAGCATCCTGGTAAAATGTGGGTACTCAAGGGCAGCCTGATGAAACCGTTGCTTGAGCAGAACACCTTGGCCAAAAGGCCACGCTACGGGAATGAATTAGGCAATTGTCAGATTAACCATAACCTCCAACCCCCCAACCTCCAACCCCCCAACCTCCAACCACCCAACCTCCAACCCCCCAACCTTGGCCAAAAGGCCACGCTACGCGAACAACCTTCAACCCTTCAACCTTCAACCCCCCAACCTTGGCCAAAAGGCCACGCTACGCGAACAACCCCCCAACCTACCCTACGGGAAGGCCAAAGGCCAACAACCCCCCATACCCCCTGGCATAGTACTCCGTATCAGGCCTTGCCAGAGGTCTATGTGCAAAATGCTAGCTTAGAAATTGCTTGGTCAAAAGTGGTGCTGAAAGAGTATACAATTGCTGGAAAGGTTATTATGCCATTTATTACCCATGATCATGAGGGATTAGATATTAATGACTTGAAGGATTGGTGGTATCTGGAATATTTAATAGCACAGGGAGAAGCTCACTTACCTATAGTCTCCCAGAAACCAATTTAGTTTTTTCAATTTGGTAGGGAGTAGGGAGTAGGGAGTAGGGAGTAGGGAACAGGGTAAAAATACTGTGTACCTCATTACTATCAGAAACGCTATACTATTAGTTAGAGTAGTTTAATTAGTCGTTTTAATTAATAAAATAGCTAACTAATGATTATAATTATTTGGGATTAACTTTAAAAAATAACGTTTAAAATTGCGGATAAGAAAATCAGCAAGTAACCAAGGTAAAGATTAAGCTGTCATGTTATCCATTTAACATTAATAGTATACAGGGTTTTTCATAACTATCAGGTACACAGGATTTTTTGCCTGTTCCCTGCTCCCTATTCCCTGCTCCCTACTCCCTACTCCCTGCTCCCTAAAACCCAAAACCTGACCAATAACCAACAACCCCAATAACCAATAACCAATAACCAATGACAAATCTATCTCTAGTCCCGTTTCGGGAGTTTGAACGCCTCAAGGATTTAGACATTACTCCCGAAACTCATACTGAGCTTTTTGCTACCTACTGTCGAATCAATACCTTATATATGATAAAACAGGCGGGTTCAGGGCATATTGGTAGTAGTTTTAGTAGTTTAGATATTGTTTGTTGGCTGTTTTTAAATGAATTACGGGTTAGGAAAACTAACTCTAATCAACCACGGGATATTTATTTTTCCTCTAAGGGTCACGATGTACCGGGTTTTTACTCGGTTTTGATTGGCCATGGTTTGCTGGAGTTTGAGCGTATCCATAGCTTGAGGCGGTTAGATGGACTTCCTGGCCATCCAGATATTTCAATTCCGTTCTTGGAAACGAATACTGGTTCCTTGGGAATGGGGGTTTCTAAGGCTAAGGGGATGATTAGCGCAAATCGGCTGATGGGTCGAGAGGGAAATGTTTATATCTTAACTGGGGATGGGGAGTTGCAGGAGGGTCAGTTTTGGGAGTCTCTCCAACCAGCAGCAAATCTGGGACTCCATGAGATGACTGTGATTGTGGATCATAATAAAATTCAGTCCGATACTTGGGTGTCCCAAGTGAGTGACTTGGGGGACTTGGAACGGAAATTTGCGGCCTATGGCTGGTATGTTGACCGCTGTGATGGCAATGATGTCAAGGCTTTAGGGAATGCGATCGCAAAATTGAAAGCAGTCACTAACCAGCCCAAAATCCTGATTGCTGACACCATTAAGGGAAAAGGAATCTCCTTTATGGAACACACGGCCATCAAACCAGAAGACAACTTATATCGCTTCCATAGTGGCGCACCGGATGATGAAGCCTACACGACCGGAGTCGCAGAACTAATTGCTGCTGCCAATACCCAATTGGAACAAATTGGAGCATCCCCCTTAGCATTGGAGATGCTATCCTATGCCAAACCTGCTGTAGCTGATGGGGCGCAACGACTGGTTAGTGCCTATTCCAAAGCTTTGGTTACCCAAGCAGAACGGAATCAAGACCTGGTAGTACTCGATGCCGATTTAATGCTCGATTGTGGGTTGATTCCCTTTAAAGACAAGTTCCCGAAACGGTTCTTTGAGTGTGGCATTGCCGAACAAGATATGGTATCCCAGGCCGGGGGGATGGCACTGAAAGGGTTACTGCCGATCGTGCATTCCTTTGCTTGTTTCCTATCCACCAGACCCAATGAGCAAATCTATAATAATGCTACCGAACGGACTAAGATTATTTATGTTGGCTCCCTAGCTGGGTTGCTACCCGGTGGTCCTGGTCATTCTCACCAATCGGTAAGGGATATTTCTGCCCTAGGAGCGATACCGAATATGGTGATGATTGAACCAGCTAATGAAGCAGAAGTATCCCTTGCCCTAGACTACTGTTTGCATCGAACTATCAGTAGTTCCTATATCAGGCTAGTCTCTATCCCCTGTCAGATTCCCTATCAATTGCCAGAGGATTATCAGTTGGAGTTGGGTCAGGGGATTGCCTTAACTGAGGGGCAGGACGCTATTTTATTTGGTTACGGTCCCGTGCTGCTACCACAAGCCTATCAAGCTGCCCAGTTATTGGCTCAGAATCACGGTATCACCCTAAAAGTAGTGAATTTGCCTTGGCTAAATTTTGTAGATTTAGACTGGTTGGAGCAAATCCTTCAGGGTTACTCCTGGGTGTTTACCCTAGATAACCATTATGTGATAGGAGGACAGGGAGATCGGATTGTAAGTGGTTTGGCAGAATTAGGATTGTCTGGGCAAATACAGGTAAGGCAATTTGGAGTATTTGATATTCCTAAATGCGGTCAAAATCAGGAAGTGCTTCGTGCTCATGGGCTAGATGCTGAAAGTTTAGCATTTGATATTAATAAAACTATGATGTAGCATTTTTAGTTAAGTTGTGAATATACTCCCTCAAGCAAAGGCAAGAGGCAAGAGGCAAGAGGCAAGAGGCAAGAATTACATTTGATAAATGTTATAATAATGGTAATTAAATAACAACTATTACCTCAAGTTATAGTACCAGAGGAGTGTAATGACTACCGTTTTATTTTGGGACATCGACAGCACTTTATTAACCACAAAACGAGCCGGGATATTTGCCCTAGAAGAGGCGGCTAGTGAGGTAATTGGTGAAACGGTTTCACTGACAAATATAGAAACTGCAGGCATGACAGACCCAATAATTGCCGCTAATATTCTCAAGCAGTACGGTTTGTCCCCAGAACCTAAATTGGTGGATCAACTGCTGGAAGGCTACATTAACTACTTGCCTCAAAGTTTGCCCCGCCGAGAAGGATATGTCCTGGAGGGGGTAATCGAAATTCTAGATGCTTTGCATGATCGAACTGATGTGGTTTCCATGTTGCTCACAGGAAATATCGAAGCAGGAGCATTTGCAAAATTAAGCTATTATGGCTTGGCTGATTACTTTAGGGATGGTGGATTTTCCGATAAAACTGAAACTAGAGTTGATATTGCCCAACAAGCTTTAGCGATCGCATCCGAAAAGTATGGTGCAATCCCATCTCAAAAGACATACGTCATTGGCGATACTCCCCATGACATTCACTGTGGCAAAGCCATTGGTGCTCGTGTGATTGCGGTTGCCTCTGGTAAATATGACCAGGAGTCCCTAGAGGAACATCAGCCCTGGTGGACTATACCATCCCTGCCATCATCAACAGTGTTTATGGAAAAGATTGGCTTGAAGAATTAAGAATTAAGAATTAAGAATTAAGAATTAAGAATTAAGAATTAAGAATTAAGAATTAAGAATTAAGAATTCCGAGTTTAGAGTTTATAATTCAGAATTATAGGTTGTCCCTTTTAAATTCTACATTCTACATTTCCAATTCTACATTCTACATTCTTAATTCTACATTCTACATTCTACATTCTACATTCTTAATTCTACATTCTTAATTCTACATTCTTAATTCTACATTCTTAATTCTACCACTATCCCATCCCTGCTGATTGCAACGCCATCTCCATCAAAATCTGATGAGCCGATTCTTCTTTAACCCCTTGAGCTGACTGTCGTTGAATATAGGTGCCATCAGGCTGTAAATCCCAAGCTTGACGGTTATCTGCTAACATAATTGCCAGGATTTCTTCCAAATCTTTGGTAATCTCTGGGTCTTCCACTGGTGTCACTGCTTCTACCCGTCGATCCAAATTACGACGCATCCAGTCCGCACTGCCAATATAGACTTCCTCTTGACCCTGATTTTGGAAGTAAAAAATCCGTGAGTGTTCTAAAAAACGACCCACGACACTCACCACACGGATATTTTCACTGACTCCTTTAAGACCAGGACGCAGACCACAAATTCCCCGCACAATCAAGTCAATTTTTACACCAGCTTGTGAGGCGTTGTAGAGGGCGGCAATAATCTTGGGGTCTAGTAGGGAATTCATTTTGGCAACAATACGACCTGTTGCCCCGTTGCGGCAATGTTCAATCTCCCGCTGAATCATTTCGATCATGCGATCGCGTAAACTAAATGGTGCGACCAACAACTTTCGATAAGACTTTTGCCGTGAGTAACCGGTCAAAGAATTAAACAAATCTGTCAAATCTGCTCCTAAATCATCACGGCAACTCAATAGTCCTAAATCAGTATATAGTTTGGCAGTCTTAGAATTATAATTCCCCGTCCCAATGTGAACATACCGACGAATTTTATCCCCCTCCCGACGCACCACCAGCACAATTTTGGTGTGAGTTTTTAAACCCACCAAACCATAGACTACATGGACTCCAGCCTGTTCTAACTTCCTTGCCCAGACGATATTATTTTCTTCATCAAAACGAGCCTTTAGTTCTATGAGTACCGACACTTGCTCACCATTTTCTGCTGCTCTAATCAAGGCATCGATAATGGGTGAGTCACCAGATGTGCGATATAAGGTCATTTTGATGGCTAAGACATCTGGATCTTGAGCGGCCTGGGTAATAAAACGCTCTACCGTTGCGCCAAAGGAATGATAGGGATGGTGTACCAGCAAATCCCTACTGCGAATTACGCTGAAGATATCTTCGACATTCTCTTCCCCGATCGGAAAGCGCAGGCGTCGGGGCACCACTGGTTCCCACACAGGGTCTTTCAATTCTGGCCGTGGCAATGCCATCAACGACATCAAGTCACCCAGTGCTAACAGACCGTCCAATTCATAGACATCGGTTTCTTCAAGTTCCAGCTCTCGCATCAGGGTTTTCCTGACTAACTTGGAGGTGGTCACAGGAATTTCCATGCGCACGGCAGAACGACCAAAGCGTCGCTTCCGTAGTTCCTCTTCAATCGCTATCAGCAGGTCATCTGCCTCGTACTCCTCTACTGTCAAATCAGCATTGCGGGTAATCCGGAAGGGATGACACTCCTGAATCTTCATCCCTGGAAACAGAGATTCTAAATTATGGGCAATGATTTGTTCGAGAGGAACACCAGTCCAACTAGTCGTTTTTCCATTCTGTTGTTGCTGCAATTTTTCCGGGAGGGGTACAAAGCGCTTTAATACTCGAGGAACTTTCACCCGAGCAAACAATTCTGCTCCCGTTTCCGGGTCTTTGACCACTACCGCCAGATTCAGACTGAGATTGGACATGTAAGGAAAGGGATGGCTGCGGTCCACAGCCAGGGGAGTCAGAACTGGAAAAATTTGCTCGGAATAGTAGTTTTCCAAGTAATTCCGCTGTTTCTGGTTCAAGTCCACGTAGTCGAGAATGTAAATCCCTGCTTTGGCTAGCAGGGGTCGCAGTTCCTGCTCACAGTGTTGATGCTGTTGAGTTACCATCGGTAACAGCCGCACTCTGATCGCATCGAGTTGTTCACTGGGTGTGCGACCATCGGATGTCCGTTTACTAACTTGTGCTAGCACCTGTTGTTTTAAACCAGCCACCCGCACCATAAAGAATTCATCAAGGTTAGAGCTAAAGATGGCCATGAACTTCAGACGCTCTAACAGAGGTGTTCGGGGGTCTGTTGCTTCATGTAATACTCGGTTATTGAACTCCAACCAGCTCAGTTCTCGATTGAAGTAATAGTCAGGGTCACTCAGATTAAGCTCAATTGTGTTCTGTTCTGTGGTCTGTTCAAATTCAGGCGTATTATTTTTAAATTGAAAATCGATATTTTCAACTTCAGACTTATTCTTTTTAGCTTTACCCATGATCCTCAGAGTTAACCCACTTGATCAGGCTCTTTTACGGCAACGAGAGAATAGTCACTGAGATTCTACCGTTAAACGAACCTCAAGGATTAAACACTTCGTCTTCTCTACCTACCCACCACTGACCTAAATTCATCAAATCCTGGTGAATATCTTCTAGTTCTCTGATATAAGCTTCCGATGATAGGGTGGCGCGGCGCTCCTGAAGCTTCTTCAGGCGCAGTTGCAGCAGTAACCAGGGTTTGGAGATGCCGTCAGTAGCTTCTATATATTGCGCTAACTCTTTACTATTCATGAATTTAAGTTGAAGTTTGTCTAATTTTTTAATTAAGGTAACACGAAATGTTAATAACTGTAAAATTCTTTTTATTTAGGATAGTTATTTGGTATTATTCAATACGCCCAAGGGCAAGAGGTAAAAGGCAAGAGGCAAGAGGCAAGAGGCAAAAGTTCACGTGCATTAGCTTTTCGGCTTCTATCAATTTCCTAACTTTAATGCCTAGTGCTATATCTGGGGTTTACATCAGTTAACTTAGTGGGATTCTCCTTTGGAGCCGCTACGCGATTGACCTTGGCCTTTGGGCCACGCTACGCGAATGGTCACGCTTGTGGCCGTAGGCCAAACGCGAACGCAAAACTCTATAAGATCTCCCCATCTCCCCATCTCCCCATCTCCCCACACCTCCCACACCTCCCACACTTCCCTCTCTTTTCCGACTCCCGACTCCCGATTCCCAACTCCCGATTCCCGATTCCATATCTTCAGATCTACTATCTGTCACAAGCCCTAAAACCTTACCCCGGCGGAGGAGGCGGTCGCGATCACTGGGTTAGCATCGCCTTCATAATCAAGGCTAGTAATAATATGTTCTTCTAGGATACCTGCGGCAATAAGTGCAGAGGATAACCCTTCCTCAAAGTTATCTTCTTCAATAATGACTTGGCTATCGACCAAGCGAGCGTGAAACAGAATCGAGTCAATCCAGCATTGCTTATCCCAGCCAGTGGCCAGAACCAGGAACTGACCGGAATCAGTATCGCAGACAGGATAAATCCGAATCGCTTGTAAGCGAGGTTGGGCGCGAGTTTCCTCTTGCAACGTTTTTTTCAGAATATCTGCATAGTTTAGTGATTGCTCCATTGAACAATAGCCTCCCGCTCTGGGTCGTACAGTGACATACTCCCACACTCACCTTTTCAGGTTGAGTGTGGGCTTCTTATTACGGTCGATGTCCCCTATTACGGGGAGCACCTCCGCTCCAGAACCGTGCATGAAACTTTCGCCTCACACGGCTCCTGAGTATCTTTTTGACTCCAGTGAATCTGTTGGTGACAACTTTGGTGATTCTCTTAATGGGGTGGGTTTTCACCACCATCCAACTGATAGTTAAGATTCGGGGTTTTTACCCCGCGAATCTTCTGGGTCATACCCCTCCTGTTTCAGGAGGCTCCTACCTCAGAACGAGCCGCACTCCAACTCCACCTACCGGTTCGGATACTCGGAAAACTTTACTTCCGACGGAATGCCCTACCGCCAACTTCAATATATTAATTGCCGCATTCACATCACGATCCTCGGTATAACCACAGGAAGGACAAGAATGAATGCGGTCTTTTAATTTTTTTGGTACTTTGGTTCCACAATTAGAACAGTTCTGACTGGTATTTCGAGGGTTCACTGCCACTGTAACCAAGCCAGCATTCTCGGCTTTGCTTGATAGTATCGACAGGAATTGACCCCACCCAGCATCCAATATAGATTTAGCCAATTTAGTTCTGGCCAAACCTTTAATGTTTAACTTTTCATGAGCAACTAGATCGTGATTGTCCACTAAGCTTTTTGCTGTCTTGAAATGAAAATCTTTTCGGGTGTCAGCTACCTTTTTGTGAGCCTTTCCTAATTCAATAACGGCTTTCTTTCTGTTGTTGCTACTTTTTTTGGAACGACTGACAGCTTTTTGGATTTTCTTTAGTCGTTTTTGAGCCTTTCGATAGTATTGAGGAATCGGCACCTCCGAACCATCAGACTTGATCAGAAAAGACTTGAGACCCATATCTATCCCGATAGGATTTTCAACACTATCTACCGGAATAAGATTCGGCACAGAGTCATCTTGAATGGATAACGTGACATAGTACCCGTCAGCTTTTCGAGTTATGGTGGCTGTCTTGATATTGAAACCTTCTGGAATAGGCCGGTGATAAATCATTTTGACCTTCCCAAACTTTGGAAGAGTCAAAATATTGCCATCTATGGGGGACTTAGAAAGAGACGGAAAAGTAAAAGACCGGTATCTGTTCTTTCCTTTGAATCGAGGTCTACCGCTTCTTTTCCCGTTGCTGTCACCTTTAAGGAATCGCTTAAAGGCTAGATCGACCCTTTTGACGCAGTCCTGCAAGACTTGAGACTGAACTACTTTATACCAAGGTCTATCCTTTTTTAATTGAGGAAGAGTTTTCTTCTGGGAAAAGTAGTCAGGATTGTTTCTTAAGTCTGGCAAGTGACAAATTAAGGGACAGGAGTTGATAGAGCAGCGATTTTGTTCGTACCAGTTGAATCTATCTGCTAATAAATAATTGTATTGACAGCGGAGCATGTCCAACCATCTCTCTATTTCAGATTCCTGAGTTTTAGTCAGCCTCAACCGGTATTGATATGCCGCTATCATTATTGCCATTTTCTGTTTTTTCGACCTACTATTAGTATAGTATATACCTAGTCAAATGGCAAGTCAAAATGAAAACTATAAAAATGACGATACGGTTAACCGAATACGAAAAAAAGAAGCTAGAACAAGAGGCAGAGAAGAGGGGAATGAACCAATCAGAAGTTCTTAGAAGCTTAATAGCTCGCTTCCCTGATCCCAAAGACTCTGTGTAAAATTCATCCCGGAGATGAAACCTTAGAAGAGTGGAGCCTTATTCCACGAGTTTTAACCAAAGGTGCGCTTTCCGTCGGCGAATTAAATTCGCCACGGGTCGCACCTCTTTTATGCATAGCCTGGCAACTATAAAGGCGACCCTCTGAATGCGGTAACTTCTGACCACGCTCATCCTTACGGATTGAGACGTGGGGCTTCTTTTACCGGCCAGCTAACAAGTTAATTTTATTTCTCTCGACGGCTAGCTTAAAAATAGTTTTTTGAAAGTGTTTACTATAAATAGCTTGACTGATAGCGAGAAACAACTGCCGTTCTGGTTCTTGCATCTCCAAAGCCCATTCGTAAAGCTGAAGCTGTCCCATGGTTTTTTCCAGTTCATTAATGACTGAAGGGGACTCGAAGCCTTTAATTTCCACAGCAATTTTACGTCCTTCTTTTTCAGCTGCGAAAAACTTTTCGGCTCCTAAATCAGCTTTCAAGAGCGTTTGTCCTAACACTAAGATGAACGGGTCATCAGTAATCGTCCACCCGTCATTTTCGAGAGTGCGGCGCAGGGAGAAATGTAACTCATCTCGTCTAGACATTAGTTATGAAAGCTTCTTCGGTTTATCCCCGATTATCATGGCGCTGGACTGCTACCAAACTTATACTCTGAGCTACTTTCGGAAATTTTAGCATAGTTGAAAACAGTTGCAACTCCACCCCCAGCAGATCACAGAGTCAAGTGGCCTATGAGGAGAGTTTCCTGGTGCGATGCTCCTTTAGAGCCGCTACGCGAACGCAAAACTCTATAAGATCTCCCCATCTCCCCATCTCCCCATCTCCCCATCTCCCCACACCTCCCAGGATTCCCGATTCCCGATTCCCGATTCCATATCTTCAGATCTACTATCGCTTTAGAACACAACTTGGTATAACTTACTATGGGTAGGGGGGGGATGGAATAGATTGGGCTAACTAAGTTAGTTAACTAACTTAGTCTAGTCGGTTGTCAAAAACCCTGATTAGCCATAGGCTATCCTGGGGCTATTCCTCCCTTACCGATTTTTACCACGTGCTCTGACCACAAGCGAACTCTAAAAAATATGTTGAAAAAAGTTATTGCCCAGCTCAAAGACTGGTTCCCTGCTCCAGAAGTCCATGCCCACTGTGACGGACCTTGCGGGGTGTATGACCCAGCTGCTGCACGTATCACCGCTGAGGCAGTACTCTCAATGACCAAGAAGATCCTTGATCTTGAGCCACCTGCGAGTAATGATCAACCGGCATTAGCTGCTTACCACAATACCCTATCCCGGTTCATTGCTATTAAGGAAGAGCAGGCTCAGAAGACCAAAGAGGAAATACTGATCCTGTGGACAGACTATTTCAAGCCAGTACACTTGGAGCAGTTCCCAGACCTACACGATACCTTCTGGAAAGCTGCAAAGTTATGCTCTGCCTGCAAGGTGGAAGTTAGCCTTGAGCACGCCAATGAGCTACTTGATGCAGTAGAGAATATCCACAAGATTTTCTGGGCAACCAAGAATCGCGATATTGTCTGGTATAAAGCTAGCTAAACCTCAGAATGTAGAATGTAGAATTTAGAATGTAGAATTTAGAATGCAGAATGTAGAAGGCAGAATGTAGAAGGCAGAATGTAGAAGGCAGAATGTAGAAGGCAGAAAGCAGAATGTAAAATTCTTAATTCTTAATTCTTAATTCTTAATTCTACATTCTTAATTCTTAATTCTTAGTTCTTAATTTTTAATTCTTAATTTTTAATTCTTAATTCTACATTCTTAATTCAAATGCTTTCTATAAAAAACAGTATTCCTGAGCTAGCACTGTGGATATTGCGAAAACGGTTGCGCTTCAGAGTTACAGGAGTATCCATGACTCCCCTGCTCAAACCAGGAGAGGAAATCTTAATTGATCCGAGAGCTTATCGGCACATTCCGCCCAAGGTTGGTGACATTGTTGTTGTTAGACACCCTTACCAAAACCAGTTGCGATTGGTGAAACGGGTAACTTTGGTCCTGGAAGATGGACGTTGTTTCCTAAAAGGAGACAACCGATTAGAAAGTACCGATAGCCGCTCTTTTGGTTTAGTGGATTCTCAGCAAATTATTGGTAAAGTAACCAGTCGTTTTCTTTAGTCGTTTTCTGTAACATCCCAAAGTTATCCCTTGGAATGTCTTTTTGGTTTTACCCACGCAACTCGCCCAAGAATTAGTAAGCCAATCGCTGAAGGAGAACCGACGAACAGATGAAGCGCCTGCTGTCCGGTAATAATCAGGGCAATACCAAAACCAACAGTGATCAGATTTGCGAATAATGGGAATAGAAAAACTCGCCAGTCCCGCATAACTACACAAATATCCGGGAACGTGAGAGCCCCTATCTTTTAAGGAGGGGATGAAACGGACACGACTGGTTTTAACCCGCCGTGTCCCTCTGTTTAGGTTCGGGAAATTTTGCTATTAGACTCCTAACCAGCTCAGACGGAGTCATTCCACGCCGTTCCGCTTCTTGTTTTAGTTGCATTTTTTCAAATCTAGTGATTCGGATCATTAATCGCTCATCTTTCATCGTGGATTGCCATTTGCGCGTACACTTGCTAATATTATAGTAGGAGGCAATCGGATGTACAAGACAATTCCAGTAAAAGCTAATTTTACAGATGAAGAGGAAGTTTTTTGGGTTTTTCAATGTCAACAGGCAAATAATCTGATCAATTGTGCTATCTATTACTCCAAGCAAAAACATTACACCTGGTTAGAGCAGCAAGAGGAAGGTTTTTCGACTTATTGGCAAGAGGATATTCTTAGATATGGGTGGAAGACTTATAAATGTAACGTCAAGTATGCCGAACTCTGCAAGAATTTAAAAGATAATCCTCATTATAAGGCGATGGCAGCTCAGTCTGCGCAACAAACGCTCAAGACTGTAGCCGAATCAATCAATGGCTACAATCAGTTAGTCGGCCATTACTACAGCGGGAAAGTCGATAGGCCAAAACTGCCAAGATACAGAAAGAAAGGAGGACTAGCAGCTGTTAGCTTTCCACGACAAGCCCTTAACTACAAAAAAGGTTTATTTTATCCATCTGTCAGCAAGGAAAGCAAGGGAGATCTGGTAACCGAAATCATACTAGAAGCACCAGATTTCATAGACCCGGACTGGGTTAAAGAAGTAACAATTCGCCCGTACCTGGGACAGTTATGGATTGACTGGGTGATCTCGGACGGGAAGCAACCAATCGAAAACAACCCCAATCTTGATTATTCACAAGCCTGGAGCTTTGACCATGGCGGCGACAACTGGCTTACCGGCGTTTCAACTCAGGGTAAAAGCCTAATTATTGACGGTCGCAAACTCAAATCACTGAATCAGGGTTACTGCCGGTTGGTTGCCAAATACAAACAAGGAAAGCCAGGATTTTACTGGGATCCCAACCTTGATTGGGTTCAGAGAAAACGAAACAACCAGATGAGGGACGCGATCAATAAGGCTGCTCGGTTTATTGTCAATCGGTGTCTAAGTGATCGTATTGGAAACCTCATTGTTGGTTGGAACGAAGGGCAAAAGACTCAGTCCAATATGGGGAAGCGGGGCAATCAGAATTTCGTAGTTATCCCAACAAAAAGACTAATTGAACGACTAAAACAACTCTGCTCAGAATATGGAATCAAACTAACAATTACTGAGGAAGCGTATACCAGTAAAGCGTCTTACCTTGACGACGACAGCCTCCCAAAACATGGTGAAAAACCCAAAGGATGGAAACCGTCGGGAAAAAGGATTAAACGTGGGCTATACAAGTCTTCTGAAGGGCACCTAGTTAATGCCGATTGTAATGGAGCAGGCAACATTGCTAGGAAAGTAGCTGTACAGTTAGGAATTGACCTAACCAAGGCAGGTAGGGGATCTATGACAGTCCCACACCGATATGACATTTTTAAATCCCTTAAAAAATCATATCGCACGAGAAGTGAAACCGCACGGGTTCACCCTGCGGTGTAATAACCTTGTAGAATCCCCCGTGTTTCAACCGGGGGAGATGTCAAGTACCAGTTATAGACAAAAATGATCGAAGGAACTAATTGCACCAACTGCATTAATTCTTTGCCCTCTTGAACACCATACAGTAGGGGAACAGCAACCATGCTGGCAACCAATATCAAATCCAGAAAGCGGGATTTTTTCAGTCCTAGGGCAATCAAGCACATGCCAGCAGTAATGAAGGTATAGAATAGCCGATTGAGATCAGAAACTTGGCTGACATAAATCCAGTCATCGCCGATGTGTTCAGCAATTTCGTAGGAGTTAGCGATCGCAAAACAAGCATAGCCACAGTAGATCAGTGGTAGCGATCGCACCTTGACAACAGAAGTATAAAATGGACTCCAATAAGAAAAAATCCAGATGTTAAGCGCAGCAACCAGATAGACCGATAGATGAGCGGCAATTATTGCCAATTTCAACAGCGTGGGCATTGATTAGAGTAGTGTGATATCGTCTCTAGGAGCATATCTATCATAGTAATAATTCAGCTATCAGCAGTCAGCTGTAAGCAGTCAGCTGTAAGCTAATGGGCTATGCCTACGCTACTGGAGGTGTTTATGGGAGTAAAGTCCCAGCGCTGGTGGGGTGAATAATTCGATAGTAAAGTTCTAAAACTTCAGTGACGGTGAGATAACGCATTAAGCCAGTCGGCGATAAAGTTCAGCATTTTTCTGCAAAACGTATGCTGTAGCATCATTAAAAGATAGTTCTGACTGAGTTAAATATTGCTCAACACTCATCAACACTAACTCTTCTATAGAAACATTCAGGTTAGCTGCAATGTCTTGGAGTTTTTGCAAACGCTCATCCGGTATCGTAATCTGGATAGAACTCATAGCTATTATTCTATTTAATTTCCTGACTTTATAAAGGGGTTTTTACAATCAGATTTGGTATTATACTTTAATTAGGGAAAGCATCTGACTAACTCACGAAATAATATTGATTGACCATACACTAACTTAATTAATTGCCATGAATCGAGATGCCCTTGTGGTGGGGATTAATCAGTATCCCTTTCTAAAAGATACTCCCAGGAGCAAGGCAAGACATCTGAAAACCCCTGCATTAGATGCAGAAGCGATCGCACAACGGTTGCAAGAGTATGGTGGGTTTCGAGTGCGGCGGCTGCCAGAAACCATTCAAGAGGGTGAGCGCATTATCGATCCAGAATCAGTGTTGGATGCAGATACTCTAGAGGATGCCATTGTCCAACTGTTTAATCCAGTAGGAAACAACCTTCCAGAAACCGCACTACTGTATTTTATCGGTCACGGGTTACGGAAAGACCGGGGTGGAGTTACTGAAGGGTTCTTAGCTACCAGTGATGTTAGTCCTAGGAAAAAGCAGTGGGGAGTTTCCCTGCGCTGGTTGCGGGAATTGTTGCAAAAGAGTCCAGTACCTCAGCAAATTGTTTGGTTAGACTGCTGTTTTGCTGGGGAATTGCTTAATTTTACTGAGGCAGATTTGGGTACGGCAGGTCAGGGTCAGACCAGATTTTTTATTGCTGCCGCACGGGAATTTGAACTGGCGGAGGAAGATATCGAAGGGCAGCATGGGGTGTTCTCTCGGACACTTTGGGAGGGACTCGACCCCAAAGGACAACCGGAGGGTGTGGTTAATAATGACAAGTTGATCGAGTATATTGACCAGACCCTTAAAGGTACTCCCCAGCAGCCGATTTGA
>NZ_JAAHIG010000060.1:0-33154 GCF_010692305.1 Moorena sp. SIO4G3
TTGGTAAGCACAGAACCAGCTGCCACAGTGACATCCTCTCCTAAAGTTAGTGGTGCCACCAGAACACTATTGGAACCAGTCTTAGTGCGATCGCCTATCTCAGTTTTATGCTTTTTAACACCATCGTGAACTTACCAATCTCGATTGGAGGTATTGGTCTGATGGAGTTTGCCTACAGCTTCACTCTTGGGTTGGTAGGTGCTACCCCTGCACTAGCATTTTCAACGGCATTGCTGTTGAGAGCAAAGACCCTGTTCCATGCTGGAATTGGTAGTCTACTTTATCCGTTCGTCAGTGATGGTAGCCCCATCCGTGAGGGAGTACCGATGGAAGTGACGAACAAATACGGAGAAAATGGTGATGACTAGTAAACATGAACAGTTTCGCTTCAGCGCTGTCTCAGCTGATAGTAAAAGCTCGTTTATAAAAAAGTATCAGGATTTAGTCTTAGGTGATCGTAGTTGGAGGCGACTTCTACAATATGAACTGCTGACGCTGCTGGTAGGTCAACTCCCTGGTGCTCTTGGGCTAGGGCTGCGGCGCATCTTATACCCGCAGTTATTCGGTAGTGTGGGTAAAAATGCAATCTTCGGTCATCACCTCACCTTGCGTGCACCGGGTCGTATTCACCTGGGTAGCAATGTGGTACTTGATGACTATGCAGTGCTGTCCGTAAGGGGTTTTGAAGATGAGCGCATTGAGATTGGTGATGGGGTGCAAATTGGTCGCTCGGCTCAACTCAAGACCCGTGCTGGCTCTATTTTTATCAGTGCCCATGCCAATATTGGTGCAGAGTGCCGCATTGACTCGACTACCGAAGTCCATATTGGTCAGCACTGCATTTTCGCTGGTCGTTGCTATTTAGGTGGTGTTAGTCACCAATTTGATCGTACTGACATCCCAATTGTCCAACAACCACTAGCAACTAAGGGTGGTGTACACATCGGTGATGATGTCTGGCTAGGAGCACATGTGATTGTTTTGGATGGGGTAACTATTGGTACAGGTGCAATAGTCGGTGCGGGTGCAGTAGTAACCAAAGACATTCCAGCATACGCGATCGCGATGGGTGTGCCAGCACAGGTACGAAGCTGGCGCAAGGTAGAGCTTGCGGAGAGTTATCAAAATGGATCAACAGAATATAAAAAACCCTAGTTTAGGATACCAATCCCGCAAAAACAGATGGGATTTTGGTCTATTTTCAGCATTTTTATTGTTCAGTTTTATCAACTTGGGATGTGTGAGTCAGTCCAGCACGGAAAAATCAAGGACTCAGGCTAATAGTTTAGCTTATTCTCAAATTGAACCCCTAGTCATTCCTGTAGGTGGACCAGCTCCAGACAGGCGTATTGGTGGGCTGATTACAACAGATATTAACGATGACGGCCAACAAGATTTTATCATCACTAAGTCAGATTATATTGCAGTTCACGATCATTCTGGAAAAAAGCTCTGGGCAAAGCAGATCAACATTCAAGTGGTAGGGAAGTCGGAGCAAAACGGACTACCTGGAACTCATGGACCAGGTGTCCAAGCAGCTGATGTAGATGGAGATCAAAAGACAGAAGTTCTGTTTTTAACCAAGGACAATACCCTCCATATTGTTGAAGGGTTCAATGGACAGACTCAGAAAACTATAAAACTCCCATCTCGAGAAGGTACAGAGGGTTGGGAGCACCTAGTAGTAGCCAATTTCCGGGGCAAAGGCGATCGCGATTTACTACTTCAGACCACGAATGCTGAAGGATACCGTATGGGTCGTTATCTAGCAGCCTATTCCCTAGACAACCTACTCAAAGGTGAAAACCTTAAACCTTTGTGGACCCGAGATGATTTCCTTGCCAATGCCCACAATGGGGCACGGGTGGCAGATCTCGACGGAGATGGCAAAGATGAGGTTTTGGGCGGGACAATTATATCACCATTAGGAGAGCTACTGGTGCGAATTCCCATAAAAGGTCATATTGACTCCCTGTTTGTGGCTGATGTGCGTCCAGACATCCCAGGATTAGAGGTGGTAGCTCTGGAAGAGGGGGGTGGCAATCGGGTTTTCCTTTATAACCGCGATCGCGTAATTTGGAAAACCCACTACAAGCATCAAGAACCACAAAATGCTGCCATTGGTGATTTTGACCCCCAACGACCGGGATTAGAAGTTTGGTGCCGCAGCCGTTACCAGAAGCACCAGAAACCCTTTGTATTTGATGCCCAAGGTCAACGGATTGCTAACTATCAAATGGATGATGTTGCTCCCAAGGGATGGACAGACAAAGGTGTAGAGGTGATCTTCCCGATTGATTGGACAGGAGAGTCGAGGCAATTAGTGGCTGTCAAAGAGCGCCATAAACCAGGAGACGTCGGGATTTTCGATGCCCTGAGTGGAGAATTTCTCCATCGGTTCAAAGAACAGGCGGCGAGACTTTACGTTGCTGATGTGTCTGGGGATTGGCGGGAAGAGGTGATGGTTCTCAATGGGAATCAGCTGCACATTTACAGCAACCCCCAACCCAATCCCAATCTTGATCGCCCACGGCTATGGACTCAAAACCACTACCGTCGCAGTAAGATGACTTGGAATTACTACAGTCCATAAACTAAAAAACCATGGAAAAAAAGTTAGGTACTAGGAAAAAATTTATTCTTACGATAATTAAATGCGGCGTTTCCATAGTGCTACTGTCTTGGGCGTTGCGCAAGACAAATCTGCCCGAAATTTTCCTAGCTGTGAGTTCTGCCAAGGTTCCTCTGTTAATGGCAGCGTTTGTGATCTACTTAGCCAGTTACTACATCAGAGCTCATCGGTGGCGGGTACTGCTTTTGGCTCACAATGTGAAAGCTACCATCCCTTATTTGTATAAGTCCTACATGGTCAGCATTTTCTTCAGTAATTTTTTGCCCTCCACTATTGGTGGGGATGCTGTTAGGGCTTATGATGCCTGGCGGTTGGGAACGAGCAAGTCAGTGGCACTAGCCACTGTGTTTTTGGATCGTTTCCTTGGTTTACTAGGTTTAATGCTGTTTGGCCTCGGGGCGCTGTTTTTTTCTCAGACATTGATCGCCCAGTTACCATTGCTTAACCTGTGGGTGATGCTAGGTAGCGCAGGAATTATGCTTGTAGTCTCAATGATTTTCATACCCTCTCAGAAGATTTCAAGGGTTATTAGCAAGATCCAACTACCCTTTTGGAAGCACATACAAAACAAGCTAATTAATATTATTAAAGCTTTCCTAGCCTTTGGCAACCGCAAACATGCTTTGGCTAGATCTATGGCCTTGTCACTGATGGTGCAAATCACTGTCATCGCTCATTATTACCTAATTGCCAAGGCACTGGATTTACCGGTTCCCCTTCTTAGTTTCTTTGTGATCATTCCCCTAGTCTCCTTGATCATGGTCTTGCCTGTATCGATCAACGCCATTGGTCTCCGTGAGAATGCATTTGTATTCTTTTTTGCGGCTTACGGTTACAATTTTGCCAGATCCGAAGCGATAGCCTTTGCTTGGCTGGCTTACGGAATTGTGATCATTCAGGGGCTGCTGGGGGGAATTGTGTATGCTTTGCGCAAGTAAAGGCGATTAACTCAGATCAGGTGATCGGATGATCAGGTAATCAGGTGTAATGGTGATCAATAAACAATAGTCATAGAAAATATAAATTACCAAATATAAATTACCAATTACCAAATATAAATTACCAATTCAAATTAATAAAATGCCATCACCAGTAGGACACACATTAGCCGGTATTTGTGGATTTGTTCTGGCACGCCCTTATGTAGCTTGGCATCAGCAAACTCGGCTGTTGTATGGTTCACTATTGCTCACGAATTTGCCAGACATAGACATTCTGCCTGGATTGGTGCTGCTGGGAAATCCAGGAGCTTTTCATCGCCAGGCCACCCACAGCTTGATAGTAGCCGCCGTAATTGGCATCTTCGTTGCTTGGCTAGTGGGACGTTGGAGCTTAAATCGGCTCCAGTGGGGGATTTGGGCAGCTCTAGTTTATGGCAGCCATATCCTTTTGGATATGCTAGTAGCTGACCCAACAACACCTTTTGGAGTCCAGGCACTCTGGCCTTTTTCCCTAGAGTATTTTATTTCACCGGTTACTATCTTTGCTCGATTTGATTATTTTAATCCAGAATTGGGTATGGTGCGCACCATACTAAGTATTCCCAACTTCTTGGGAATACTGTGGGAAATCGTAGTACTTACACCCTTGCTAGGACTTGCATGGTATGGGTTTGGGAGAACTGACCGCAGAAAATCATTGGGAAGATAGAGGGTAAGGGTAATGGGGTGATCAGGTGTAATGGTGATGGAAAGAATTATAGATCTTTTGCATAAATGTCTAAAACAAGACCCATAAGTAATATGAGCGTGTGTCCCAATTTACTTTGACAAAAGGTTCATGGTTCTATGTTGATGGCGGGCGATTAATGATCTTTCCCGAGCCATGATGAACCCTCGTCTGATCACGGTGGTTCTTAATAGTGATTCTAGATAAATTTGGTCAGGTGCATGAAAGCAGAAAAACTTAATTCGGCAGAAACCTCAATCCAAGCAGATTGGCTTTGGCAATCGATTCCCATCGCCTTAATTTTGCTATTGGCGGCTGGGTTGTACCTCTATCAACTCGGCACAGAGAGCCTGTGGGTGGATGAACTCTACAGTGTTAATGATGCCAAACGCTTACCAGGCGATCTGGGTCTAATCCGCCCAGTGTATTTCATCCTCCTGTGGCTATGGATGCAGTTTGGCACCAGCGATGCTTGGTTGCGGGGGTTGTCTGTTTTGTTTGGATTGGGCAGTGTATTTCTAACTTACCAGCTTGGTCGTCATGTAGCTGGAAAGGCCATGGGCTTGATTGCTGCCCTCCTCTTGGCTCTATCTCCCCTGTTCATCAATTTTGCCCAAATGGTTCGTATGTACACCCTAGGCACTTGTCTCGGTCTAGGTGGTACCCTAGCGCTAGTGCATGCTCTTGAGAATCCTACTACCACTTCAATGGCTTGGTGGGCTAGCCTACGACTGTTGGTAACCCTAACTGCACCACTCAATGCCACCCTGCTCTTCGCGGACATCTGGTTAGTATGGTTTCGGTTTCGCAAGCAACGCGCTACATTATTAGCTTTCGGCAAATGGCTATTGCTAGTGATCCTGTTGTGGTTACCCTCTTTGTTCACCCTAGTTTCTGCAACCCTTCCCTTCCTAAGCAATGCCCTTAATCTCATCGCCAAAATTGATCCATCGGCTACTCGACACACATTTCCCAGTTTTGTGGATGTTTTACGCAAGTTAAAGAACTTTACTGCCTTTCCGTTTCCTTCCACATCGAAGGTGAGTAGCTTGTTTTATCAATCCTACAGTCTACTATTAGCTGGCTTGGTCGGTATTGCCATCATCCACAAAAACCATAAACCACGCCTCTGTTGGATTGCTGCTTGGGCGTTTATACCTTCAGGGATGATTTTTTTAGTTTCTAAGCGATTATGGATAGACCGTTACATACTGTTTTTATCGCCATACATTTTGATTATTCTGGCCGCTGGCTTGATGGGATTGTGGCGTTGGAAACGGAGTTTTGCGATCGCAGTAGCAATTATCTATACTATTACCGTTAGCACTGGACTACTACGCTATTACACCGTGCAGGATCGCCAAGATTGGCGAAGTGTAGCGCAAACAATTAGCATGAATGAAAAGCCTGGTGATACCATCGTTTTATCCATAGGTTCGCCAAAAATGACCTCAGCGCTGAGTCATTACTATAGTGGAGATGCCCCGATCTATTCCCTCAAGAAACTTTGTCCTTCTGATCGAGTCAAAAAGCCTGACGTAGAGGAAGCACTAAATAACTTGCCACCTATTCCCTCGCGGTTGTGGCTAGTTTGCGGCACAGGTTTTGACGAAGAAAAGTTTCGCACTGTTTTCAAAGAAAATTTTAACCTGGAAACACACGCAGAATTTACTAACGAGAACTTTTATAGACAAAATGATTTAATGCATCTATTTTTGGTTATACCCAATTATCGCAATTATACTGATTATCAAAATCCTACTGATATCAAAAACAAATCTACATCGGTCTAAGCTTTAGGGCTTTGATTATTGGGTGCATCTCATTTTTGCTGTTTGACACCGTGGTGCGTTACGGGCAGCAACATAACCCTGGCTACGAGGCGGAAAATGAGGCTCCCCTAACGCACCCTACCCAACTTTTTTACAAATATGAGATGCACCCTGATTATTTAGGTAGCATGAACGCCAACAACCACAAAACAGCAGCGCTCCTAGAGCGAGGAAATTGGTTCAAACAATGGATTCCCATTACCTTAATCTTACTATTAGCCACTGGATTATATGTCTATCAACTTGGTACAGAAAGCCTATGGGTTGATGAACTCATTAGTATTCATCGTGCCAAGCACCTAGAGCAAGTCTTTAATAGTACACGCCCCCTCTATCAGATCTTTTTACGGGTCTGGATGATAGTTAGCAGTAGTGATACTTGGCTGCGGGGATTGTGCGTTGTGTTTAGTATTGGTACTGTTTTTATTACCTATCGGCTTGGTCGGCGCTTAATCGGAGAGTCCACTGGCTTAATTGCTGCCCTAATTGTTGCCCTCTCACCCCTGTTTATCCATCATGCCCAAGAAGTCCGGATGTACGCACCGAGTACATTCTTTGGTGTTGCTGGCACACTGATCTTAACCCACGCCCTAGAACGTCCAACTACTCCCTTACTATTGGGATGGGCTGCTCTGCGATTCTTGGCAATTATCACCACACCCCTTAACGTAGCGCTGCTGCTCCCAGACATAGTTGTGTTTGGCTGGAAGTATCGCAATCAACCACGTGTTTTGTTCCGTTTCGGGGTCGGACTGTTACTGATTGGTATTTTATGGTTGCCATGGGTGTTTCCCCTAGTAACTAAGAGCGCCAAATTTATGGGAGGTGTAAAAGTACCTGGTACATCAGTTCCTGATCTCGGTGGACGCACTAGTCCTGGTGTACTGGATGTGATCATGCAGCCAGGTCGCTTTACAGCTTGGCCCTTTGGTCGAGCCAATTCTAATGCGATCTACTGGTTTTACAATGCCTACTCTGTCATGTTGACCTGCTTGCTGGGTGTTGTGCTATTCAACAAACCACGCTCAGCTAAGCTTGGTTGGATTGCGGCTTGGGCGTTTTTACCCTTAGTTCTGTTCTTTTCAGTGTCCCAAGTCTCTCGTTCTCTTTGGGTCAATCGTTACCTATTGTTAGCAGCCCCATACCTATTTATTCTTTTAGCAGCCGCTGGGATCGGAATTTGGCATCGATGGCGGATTGGTGCCTTGGTGATAGCGCTGATCTATGCCATTGCTGTTGGTGGTGGGCTAAAGCGTTACTATACCGTGCTCGATCGAGAAAATTGGCGTGGTTTAGTGGAAACCATTGCGACCAAAGAACAACCGGGTGATGTGATTGTTTGGTCGATTGGTCAGAGAATACCTGTGGCATTGAATCATTACTATTATGGCTCTGGGACTATTGAGATTAAGGATGTACTCCCGCGATCGGTTAGAAAAAACGATCAGCAAGCGATAGAAGATTGGGTTAGCAGTTTGCCCTCAACCCAATCTCGTTTATGGCTAGTTTACGTCAAGTCGTCGAAACTATTTCGGTCAGTTGTTAAAGAGCAATTTCAGATTGAAACCCGAGAGAAACCCATTGATGGCATAGAAATCTTTCTGCTTAAACCACGTTCTGCTGATCAAATCTCTGACGAGTAGACTTCGCCGCAGTTGTGTATTAAAGTTAGCCTAAAAGTAGTTATTGCCGATTTTTAGCGATCGCGTAGCGTGGCCTACGGCCAATCGCAATTTCCTGAAATTAGTCAAAGCGCAATTAATTCACGAATGATAGTTCTATTAATCTAGAATACTAATCTAGAGATTGTAAACAGAAATAGTATTCAATATAGAATTATCAAACAGCACTTACAAGCCTGTAAACACAATGAAAAAACTATATTTTTTGAGCAACAGGGGATGTAAAGATACTAATCGTAAAGGCTGTCATCTTTGGGGAGTTTAGTATTTCCAATCAGTTGGAGTCTAATGGGTGACTTTGCAACTGAAGCTAATTCCTTTGAAACAATTTCAGGTTAGGTGCAATTTGTCAAGCTGCTCGTAAAAAATTGTTACTATCCCTCAAATTACTTGGCTGCTCTAGGGTTTGATATTTTTGACCGTTGGCGATCGCTAATGAAATGCTAATTAAATTGTGCTTTGGCTCTGTCGCCGGAACCCTTGCCGTACGCCAACTCGAACACACAATACCCTCGAAAATTATCCTGGCATATCAATAATTGACTACAATGTTTAAACTAAAAATAGCCAAAAAATGAGAGGTTTGTAAATATTTATAAATTAATCCTTGACAAAATAATTTTTTTATTAGATTTTCAAACCTGAGCCCAATTTACTTAAATTCTCAGGACTTCACCATTGCCCCCTAAATCCCAGAAACTAGGGGTAATTTCTGAGAATTACCCCCCAGATTTGGGTGGAGAGGGGGTAAAACCCCCTAAACTTACTAAGTCCTAAGTCTGCTAAACTTAGCAACTGTTCTACCCCCTAAGTGTAGGTAGACAGAAAGTAAAGACAGATTCTAGATATCTAGAATCTGTTAAGTCTTTAAACGAAAATTCAGGAGAATAAAATGACAACAGCTACAACAGATATGGATCCGATACGGGCAACCATAGCCAAGTGGTATTTGAAGGAAATTTGGGGCTGGGATCTCGATAAAATGGCTCAAGTCGAAGAGCTATCCAACTCTATACAGCTCGAGACCATGCTAAAGTCCCTTCTTATTGCTGCAAATGGCGATGGAGAACTCTCAGAAGCGGAGAGAAAGTGGGTGATTGGACGGGGAGCAACCGCTGGAGCATCAGAATCCTTATTGAAGGAGCTAGAAACCTATCCCGCCAACCAAGACATCTCGGAAGTCGTGACCAGTACCCCAGTCACCAGCAAGGGTCGTAGAGCAATAATTTACATTGCCATCAAGGCGGCTGCTTCGGATGCAGAATATGCGGAAGGGGAAAAGGCAACCATCCGCAAGATGGCTAAAGCCATCGACATCTCCGAAGAAGTTGTTAAGGAAATTGAAGACCTCTGTCTGGAAGAAGAGCGCATCAAGCAGAAGCGTATTTCCCTCTGTTTGCCTGAGGGTGACCCCTATAATTAACGTTTGCGGCCATTAAACTAAGCGGTAGTGGTAAAGATCTAGTGGTTTGGCTACGGTCTGGTAAAGGTAACGGAAGCTAAAATCACCAATTGTGTACCACTACCAACTCCCCAAAGCTTTCATAAGGTAGTAGCAGCACCATAGTCATATGCTAGAGAGCCACAACTATCTTGGATATCCATAGATTTGAGAGTTTCTGTCTCGGCTTCGCTCCTCGTAGCTTTCCTCGTACCGTTGAGGATTGTTGTTCCAGTTCATATCCCAACGCAGATCCCTTTCAAATTGCTGCAAAATCCTGCCCAAAACATCTTTCATATTCTCCTTCTCGTTATAGTTGTAGGTACGACACTCCCTGGTGTTGTAGTACTTACGGCGGTCTGGAACCCGACGCCGTTGACCTCTGTAGCGGCGACCGTAATATCCATGACGATAGCCACGGCCAAACTCGCCCCCTGCGGTGCGCTCTTCATAAGCTATACCCCTCCTGGCATCACGTCGCCCCTCCTGATAACCATCATCGTAAGCTTCACGATGGTTAGCTGCATCCTGCTCAACGTAGTAACGAGGGACACTGTAACAGTATCTGAGCTCATCCGCTTTCACTTCAGAAGGAAACAACAGAAGTCCCGAGAGTGTAGCGAACATGAGTAGAGTAGTAGAACCGATTTTTTTCATTGTTGAACCTCGTAATATATTTGGGATATTTGTTCTCTAGATATCCGTAAATACACTGTAGGTTCCAGTAATTTTCGATATCGAAATAAAACTTAATATTAAGAGTACAAAAAGATATAGGTAAACCAGACCAAAAACCTCAGTATATTCTCACTAATTTCAGGTAAAATTCAATCGCTTGCTCTGTTAACGTGGGATTCAGTAGTAAAAATGACTATTCGGATTGGCAACGGTTACGATATCCATCAATTGGGCAAAGGTCGCCGTCTGATTATCGGAGGTGTAGACATTCCTCATGAATTGGGATTACTCGGTCACAGTGATGCCGATGTCCTGACTCACGCCATCATGGACGCCATGCTGGGAGCCTTGAGTTTGGGCGATATTGGTCATTATTTCCCCCCAACTGACGAAAAATGGGCGGGTGCGGATAGTTTGGTATTGTTGGATCAGGTGAATCAGTTGATCCAATCCCATGGCTGGGGGATTGGCAATATTGATTCTGTAGTAGTGGCGGAGCGTCCTAAGCTTAAGCCTCATATTAAGAGCATGCGCGATCGCTTAAGTGTAGTCCTAGACCTGAAGCCTGACCAAATTGGCATTAAGGCCACCACTAATGAAAAGTTGGGTCCGGTGGGACGTGAAGAGGGAATTGCCGCTTATGCTGTAGCGTTGTTAGTGAGAGATTGATCGGAAATTCGGAAATAGTGATTGAATAGTTAATGCGATCGCATTTCTAGAAAAAATACTCTGCTTCTATAATAATGGTTCAAACCTCTTCTAACTGGCCCAGTTTGTTGCAACAGTTGTTGGATGGGCAATCGTTATCCAGTGACCAGGCATCACAACTGATGCAGGGATGGTTGAATGAAGAAATTCCGACCGTCTTATCTGGGGCACTTTTAGCAGCTATCCAGGGTAAAGGGGTATCGGCTACCGAATTGGCAGGGATGGCTCAGGTGCTACAATCCCAGTCTTTGCAGAAGACAACCATTGAACACAACCAACCGGTTATTGATACCTGTGGTACCGGTGGGGATGGCGCGTCTACCTTTAATATCTCTACCGCAGTAGCCTTTGTAGTGGCAGCAGCTGGAGTGCTGGTGGCTAAGCATGGTAATCGTTCTGCTTCTAGTAAGGTAGGTTCCGCTGATGTGCTCGAAGCCCTAGGAGTAAATTTATCAGCAGCACCGGACAAGATTCAGGCAGCCCTGGATGAGGTAGGGGTAACCTTTCTGTTTGCTCGGGGTTGGCATCCAGCTATGAAAGCAGTGGCACCATTACGGCAAACCCTAAAAGTACGGACAGTGTTTAACTTGTTAGGACCATTAGTCAATCCCCTGCGTCCTACCGGTCAGGTAATCGGTGTCTATGCTCCCAACTTTGTAGAGACTGTAGCGCAATCCTTGTGTTTGATGGGTACTCCCAATGCAATAGTTCTCCATGGCAGGGAAAAATTAGATGAGGCGGGATTAGCAGATGAAACTGACTTGGCACTGCTATCGGGGGGTGAAGTGCGACTTTTGAGTCTGAATCCGGAACATCTGGGTTTAACTCCTGCCCCGACTGAGTCCCTCCGAGGTGGTGATGTAGCGGAAAATGGGGCAATTTTACGGAATGTTTTGCAAGGTAAAGGAACACCAGCCCAGCAGGATGTGGTGGCGTTAAATGCCTCATTAGCCCTTCAAGTCGCCGGTGTTATACCACTCGAAGACCATACAGCAGGGATTGCTCTGGCCAAGGATGTTATGGCTAGCGGTGACCCTTGGTTGAAGTTAGAGCAATTGGTGCGTTTTTTAGCTTAACTGACTACAAGCCCCAGGTCTAACCTGTAACGGTAACCTGGGATTAATGGCAGATCGTGCTACCCAATTTGGAGATCCTAAGTTCCCTATTCCCTATTCCCTTTACCCAGCGCTATAGTTAATGAATGGAGAATAACTTAGTTGACAATTTACGGCACAACGCGGTAAGATAAGTACGCTGTCAACAACAGGTGAGGTAACAAAGTCTCAATTAGCCCACAGAAGCTACTGAGTATCTTGGTGTTAACGTCAGAACGCTGGCCAGATGGAAAAATCAAAGCATTATCCAAGCTATCAAAACACGATCAGGTCAGCGTAGATATTACGTAGAATCCTATACTCAAAACTTCTCACCACGAAAAAAAACTGTGCTGTATTGTCGAGTTTCTAGCCATGCTGAAAAACCAGACTTAAACTTTTAAGTAGCTACATTGCAAGCCAGAAGCCAAGACTATAAAAGAAGTTGGCGGAGGATTAAATTTTAACCGGAAAAAACTACTTGAACTTTTGTATCAAATAATTAAAGGTAAAGTTAGTCGAGTAGTTGTTGGCCATAAAGATAGGCTGCCTAGATTTGGTTTTGACTTGTTTAACTGGCTGTGTGAACAAAATAATTGTGAGCTGATCGTTATTAAGGAAAAAGAGCTTTCACCACCAGAATAAATGGTAGAAGATATCCTGGCCATACTACAGGTGCGACCCGTGGCAAATTTAATTATTAATGGTAAGAGCGCACCTCATGGTTTTTCCAGTGGATTATATGGACTGAGAAAGTACCTTACTCAAATCAATAACGCTCCCGAGCTATGCAGCGAGCCTTTAAAACGAAGTTAAAACTTAATAATAAGCAGAGAACTTTGATGGCTCAACACGCCGGTTATTCAAGGTGGGTATGGAATTGGGCGTTAAACTTGTGGAATGAAGCATACAAAGCCGGACTAAAACCATCGGCAAATAAGCTGAAAAAGTTCTACACCAATCATGTCAAACCTCAGTATCCCTGGATGAAAAACTTATCCTCTAAGGTGTACCAATTCGCTTTTATGCACTTAGGGGAGGCGTTTAACAGATTTTTTCAAGGTAAAGCCAAACATCCTAGGTTCAAGAAAAAAGGTAAAAATGATAGCTTTACTATCGATAACAGCGGTCAAGTCATGGAGTTTTCAGGTATAAGGTTAAAGCTCCCCTTTATGGGATGGGTTAGCACTTATGAGCCGTTACCTGAAATCAAAACTAAGCGAGTTACTATAAGTCGAGTAGCTGACTCTTGGTATATATCTGTAGCCTACGAGTTTGAACCTGAACCAACTGTTAAATCTAGAGATTTTCTGGGTGTTGATGTCGGTGTCAAAGTGTTAGCAACCTGCTCAGACGGTACTGTATTTGAGAACCCCAGAGCCTACAAAAAGGCTAAGAAAAAGTTAGCCAGACTTCAACGAGAACTCTGTAGAAGACAAATCGGTTCAGCTAACAGAAATAAAACCAAGTTGAAACTAGCTAAGGTACATCAACATATCTCTAATATCCGGAAAGATGCAATTCATAAGTTAACCTCTTGGCTATGCAAAAACCACGCAGTCATCGGGTTAGAAGATCTGAAGGTTTCCGGAATGATGAAAAATCATAAATTAGCGGGTGCTGTTGCTGATTCTGCTTTGTATGAGATTCGTCGCCAAGCTGAGTATAAAGCTGATTGGTACGGATCTCAATTGGTCTTCGCAGACAGGTTTTATCCATCATCTAAAACCTGTTCAAAGTGTGGGCATATCCAGGAAATGCCTCTAAAAGAAAGGATTTTTGATTGTCAAGCTTGCGGCCAAGTGCAAGATCGTGATTACAACGCCAGCCTCAACTTAAAACATCTCGCCGAAGGCTATTCGGTTTGAGCCTGTGGAGTAGGAAGTGCCGACACCCTATGAAAAACCAGGTAACTGGAAAGAAGCAGGAATGAAACTTTAATACGGTTTTTACCATGTTATGTCAGATTTCGATAGCAGATATTTTCCCCACTCCACTGCCAAAGGAATTTCTGTAAAGGGAACTTTGACTGGATCTATGGGTTTGAGGAATTGAAATTCTAATGCGATCGCACGACCTTTATCCGGTGGTTGCTCTAAGTCAACCACTTGATTATCAACTAGCAAGTTGATTGATTTAACGTCTTTGAGGGAAAAGGTTTCTAGATTTACTGGTTCCTTTCTAGTGGGTTTACCCCAAGTCAGGTCACTGCCGTTCTGACCAAGCACGGCATAGATATCATACTTTGCCCGTTCAAACTGTTCAGCCCAGCGGCGATAAGCTTCAATCTTTTGGTATTCGTTCCAACCTGACCAAGCCAGCCAGCAAAATGCTGCTAGCAGAGGTAACCATAGTAAACCACGTTCCATTCAGTTTTTTGGATCTTTACAACTATACTAAGAATATATAGCAGTTCTGAATTGGTTAAAGTACCTCGTCCTAGATTTTAGGGAGTAGGGGTAATAAAATTAAACCGACCCCATAAGTTATGGTTGCTGATAGCTGACCGCTCAAAGTCGTTTTCTGATTACTTGATTAACCCACTAGGTTTGTTGCCAGTTCACACGGTTACGAATCAAGGTTTCTGTCATCTTCGCTAACTGGTCTAGTTTAGCTTTCTTTTCCGTCGCGCTTTTCTCATAGTTCCGCTTCCGAATCAAAGCCGCACGGGCTAAGTCTTCTCTATTGTTTTTAAGAGCTTGAATTGCCACTTGCTGCCAGACATTGATTTCTTTAAGTTCCTGTTTATACTTAGGTTGAATCTCATCCCAAACCACCCTGAGATCAGCTAATGCTTGATTAAGTAACTGAGTTGTATCGTCTTGCTTTGCTCCCTGAAGTGCTTGTTTTATAGCTTCGTACAAACCTTCGATATTCGTATTACTAATTACCGGAATAAAATCCTTGACTTGCTGGCTCTCACTTTTGCCAGTTTTGCACCAATTAGCAAAGTGTTCACAGTTATTAAAAATTAGGTTATATTGCCTTTCCCCTAATCGACTTTCTGCCCGACGAATCACGACATCTGGAATTAAACAAACTGAGTACTGCCTGACATAAATTTTTGTTTCACCTAGAGCAAAGGTAGCCATAGAAGTACGTTCAATTGTTTCAGTATTTTTGCGGTAGTGGATCACACTACCGTCTCCACAGTCAATACCATGATGTTGGTAAACCCCTTCAAAGTTAAGAAACTTTTGGAATACGTAAATTTGATCTCCTCGCGCCATTCTTTTCTATTGGTTTTTCCAGCACTAATCAACTAAAGTTGAGCAAAACTATAGCCCTCCATTGTCAAAGGAAACATCATCCTTGCTGGGAATTATCGGCATTTGTTCAGAATCGGAAACATGTACAGACTTCTGGCCTTGTGGCTGCTGGCGGCGTATGCGAATTTGGTTTAGGCGCGCTCCAGAAGCAGACACAACGGTCAATTCTAGATTGTTATAATTTAAGGTTTCACCGGGTTCAGGAATTTTCTGAAACTTGTCGAGCAAAAAACCTCCCAAAGTGTGATAGTCATCAATTACAGGTAGGTTTAAATCCAAAAGTTCGTTGACTTCTTCCATATTGATCTGAGCTTGCACTAGGAAGGTATACTCGTCCAGAATTTGTACACTCAACTCCTCGGTTAGGTCAGATTCAGGTTCATCACCAATAATTTCAGCAATTAAATCCTTGAGGGTGACTAATCCAGCAGTACCTCCAAACTCATCCACCACCATCACCATTGCCAAATGCGATCGCTGCATCGTCGGCAGTAATTCACTCAATGGGGTAGTTTCTGGGACAAACTTAGCTGGACAAATCCACGATTTAATCGGTGTCTGAAGTCCTAGCTTCCCTTTAGATAAAGGTTTAGCCAATTGTTTGAAGTCGATAATGCCGCAAATGTCATCTAGGGATGCCCCAATCACAGGATAGCGAGAGTGACTAGTCTTAGCAACTTCCTCTAACAAGATATCGAAGGTTGCTGCATGGGAAATAGCCACAAGACTGGTGCGGGGAACCATTACCTCTGCGGCTGTTACCTCGCCAAACTCAAACACATTTTTCAGTAGCTTTCTCTCTTCTGCTTCCAGTCCGATAGACTCCCGTTCAGTGGTAATAATCAGCTGCAACTCTTCCGGTGTTACACGGCTATACCAACCTTGACCAGAATATTGAACACCCACCAGCCTCAGGAGCCAGCGGGTAGATTGATTCAAAATCTGGATAAAAGGATTGAAAAACCTGGCAATTACCAGACTCGGTGGCCCTAGAAACCGTGCTAGTTGTTCTGAGTAGAGTAAAGCTAGGGATTTGGGGCAAAGTTCCCCCAAAACAATTTGTAGATACGCAATCATGAAAAATGCCACCAGGATTGCTAGGGAATGGGTAATAACTGGAGTTAGAGCTGGCGGTAGTGGTAACTTGGCTATCCCAGCTGCTACCAAAGTTGCCATGGTAGTCTCCCCAATCCATCCCAGAGCAAGGCTCGAGAGGGTAATCCCTAACTGAGTTGTAGATAGTAATCGGTCAATGCTCTGTTGCAAAGCCTGAACCGTCTTTGCTTGCACGTCACCCGCATCTACTAATTGGCTAATCCGCGATCGCCGCACAGCCACCATGGAAAACTCAGCCGTAACAAAAAAAGCATTGATCGCTATCAGCAGTAGCACTGATAACAATCCCAGCAAAACCTCCCGCTCAGAGAGGCTAATAGAAGCATCCACTTTTAGAAGAACCATCAGGTTGGCAACCATAGAAAAGGTGAAAGGTAAAAGCAAATAATTTTCATTTTTTGCTGGTTACGGTTGCCTTGTGATGTATCTTCCTAGACCTAGGGCAGCTTGGTATCGAGTTATCGCTTACCATCAAAAACTTATCAGTTGTATTATGGGGTTTTCATTAGTATCACTAGCATTTCCTTGAGCTAGTTCAGGAGTGCCAGTCAAGGGAATTTAAACTGGCTGGCGAGACTGGCTGGTGAAACTGGCTGGCGAAACTGGCGCGCGTTGTTTCCTATGAACATATGCTTTTACCATAACTTTAACGTTTTATCCTTAATAAGCATTCCCTCGACCTGCTTCCTTATCTAACTACAGGAATCTGAGACATTTTCAACTGTAGTTTTTGATCCGGATAATCGGTCAGTGTCAGGGAAAGCTTCTCGGAGTTCTCTAGTAAAGCTGTCGGTATGCTAACTGTTCCAGAAAATTCCTTGCCATTAGCTGGTAATTCTCCTGGCAAGCCTTCCGTAATTGCACTTAGGGCACGACCGCGATCATCGGTAACATTCAAAAAGCTGTACAGAAACCTGACTGGATTAGAACTCTGATTCTTCAAGCTGACATCCAACATTAAAGAACCCTCCTGCACACTGGCTGAATTTACCGCTAGGGTGACTCCCTTATCCTGACTTTTAACCGGTAAATTTAGCTTAGGGTTTTTCCGAGTCAAGGATGCCTCTTTAGTCAATACACCAGAGGACGACTCATTCTGAGCGGGCTTAGACCAACTAATTTGCTTAGTTGTCCGGCTGTTTTTCTTAGCGGGAGGATTTTTACCCTTATTGTGTATGTGCGCGTGAACGTTAACCAAGATATCCTTCTCGCTCACAATCAAGACCCCTTCTTTCCCAGAAGAAGAGCCCTTATTTCCTGTCAACTTTTTCTTAGGGTTAGTATCCGGTTGAGTAACTCCTTTGAGGGCTTCGTGACCGAGAGAGAATCCCCAAAAGGCACTCACGACACCTGCACCTAACATCATTGTCAGTAGAACTATGGTTAGCGCTACAGTTGTGTTGAATTTCATAGGGTGATTAACGTTATTCCGAATTACCGCTGGTTCCGTGCTGTATTATAGTCCTGCTATACAGCTAGATTATCTTATGTTCTGTGAATTATCGGATAAATCGGGAATTTCTAGTTAGTAGTGTTGCAATAACCTGATTCAGGCTACCATAATAGAAAGGAATAACCCAGGGTTGGCCGAGCGGTTGAGGCAGCAAACTCATAATTTGCCCTAGGCAGGTTCAACTCCTGCACCCTGGATTTAACACTTGCACTCAGCTACTACTATCACCCCATGCTGATCTTGCCCGTACTGATCTTGCCCATACTCATCTACGCAGCTGTGGTAGCGGCTGCGGTGCCAAGAAAAATTCTTGGTTTTCCACTTGGATTGGTATATCACTCGATTGCTCTAGCAACCGTAGGGAAGTATTGTAGGGGTTGGGTAAATCCAGAGTACGAATAACAGGGCCACTGGAAACTTGCTGCTCTAGTACATCCCGATAAAGATTTCTGACACGCTCAGCATCCCGCTCAAGTGCCAGTTCTGGAAACGCAGGTGGCCATCCAGAACCAAAAATTGTATCGATTTGACTCTTGATGCTCCTGTTTTCGAAAAAGTCCCCAGAGTCATTAAAAAAAGCGTTTTCAAAAGCTTCAGGTAAGGTTACTAGAGGAATTAGCTCCAAGTCCTCCGAATTAGTTTCTGCTATGGCAACACCTGCTCCTAGACTAGCAGTGGCTGCTATAACTAAAATGCTAAACAGCTTTTCCCAACGCATTTGCATCGCAATCACCCGTAGTTTTCCTCAATAGTATCCGATATTAGGGGTAAACTACCCCACCCTGTCAAAGGTAAGCATTAAGCTATCAGCTATCAGCTATCAGCTATCAGCTATCAGTGATCAGCATTGAGCTATCAGCTATCAGCTATCAGCTTTGGGCCTGTGGCCACGCTACACCGAACAGTTTATGCCCATAGCCCACGCTACACCGAACAGCTTTTGAATAAAATAAGCTGACGGCACCTCAAGTAGCGATGCAGCGCGGTCTTGGGGAGGCAGCGCCGCCAAAGGGGGTTTCCCCCATGAGCGACTGCCGTGGTTTCCCCCACTCGCGCTTTGCATCAAGACAGCTTGAGCTAAAAGCTGACGGCTGACGGCTGACGGCTGACGGCTGACTGTGAAAGAATACCGAATCATCCAAATCAACCGCTACTAGTAGTAAGTTTCATGAACAACCAATTTCAAGCTCTATCCACCCCAAAAGATTTACCTCTCCTGCGACCTTTTCTGCTGGATTTGTTTTGTCAACTGGCTTACCAAGAGGGTGATTTTGTGCTTTCGTCGGGGCAGCGTAGCTCTTATTACATCAATGGTAAACAGGTTACCCTTCATGCTCAAGGAGCATTGGCAATAGGAGGTTTGCTATTCTCAATGCTACCTGCTGATACTCAAGCTGTTGCTGGCCTAACTCTAGGGGCAGATCCGATCGTCAGTGCAGTTAGCATTGTTTCTGCCATAGAAAACCGCCCTATCCCTGGTCTAATTATCCGCAAACAGCCAAAAGGTCATGGAACCAGGGCATACATTGAAGGGCCTTCTTTGCCCACAGGAGCCAAAGTAGTGGTATTAGAAGACGTGGTGACTACTGGGCAATCAGCCATGAAAGCCGTGGACCGCCTTAAGGAAGCTGGTTACCAGGTAGAGCTGGTAATAGCCCTGGTTGACCGGCTGCAAGGTGGAGCCGAGCTTTATCAGTCAGCTGGGCTAATGTTTCAAGCTCTGTTTTCGATTAACGAAATCCGAGAACACTACCAGGGTTCTCTTGATCAATCCAGTTGACTAGCTTATGTTGACTATCTAATTAGGTATGGCTCAGGCGGGATTTGAACCTGCGACCTCGGGCTTATGAGTCCCTTGCTCTAACCACTGAGCTACTGAGCCTTTTTTTTAACCCTTATCTACTATAACATATCAATGCCAATAATTTCTATAATAATTTTTATTCCTTTCTTGATGCAAAGCGCGAGTGGGGGAAACCACGGCAGTCGCTCATGGGGGGAACCCCCTTTGGCGGCGCTGCCTTCCCAAGACCGCGCTGCATCGCTGAGCAAAAGTTGAGTTGACATACTGCGTGCGCACCCATCGAACGGAACAGATAAAGGGGTATACGGAAAAGCTAGAAGAACAATAGGAAAGGTAATTCCTGCTTCAGACAACCACTTTCCCTTTAGCTCAAGGGGCTAAGGGTGATTATAGCTATTGTTTGAGAAGGTGAGGAAGAGTAGGAAAGTTCCGATACTTTTTAGCTACCAAAATCTACCAAGGTAGATCTTAGCTCGCCAATGCAAGATGCTTTCACATCCAGGGGGTATCTCCGCGCTTCTCTGACGGAATATCCCGCGAGCGCCATAAAAATGTCAAAAAAGTTCGTTCCACCGGGATCTAAGCGCAACTATTAAACCCTTGGTTTTCGGCTTTAATTTAAGCTACATAATAATCCCTGTTGGTGTTCCCCTAATTTAAGTCTAACAAATCATAAGAGTTTTTGGTAGACTCTGCAACATTTTCGATTAGCTTTTACTCACCTTACCCTTTTCCTCTGTCTCCTCCTTCAACCTAGTAATTTTGCCTGATTGGGAGACTTCCCTTGAAATCACTCCATTACCGTCTTCTAGGCAAATAGGCCATTGGATTGGCAGCTCCCCGACCTCTGGGATGAAGCTCAAAGTGTAAATGAGGACCAGTGCTATAACCTGTGCTACCCATAGCGGCAATTCGTTGACCTTGGCCAACCTGTTGTCCACGACGCACAAAAATTCGGCTGTTGTGGGCATAAAGGGTCAGACTTCCATCAGGATGCTTGATTTCCACCAATTTACCGTAACCACCTGAATTCCAACCAGCACTGACCACAACACCAGGGGCTGCTGCTATAATCGGTGTCCCAATGGGAGCTGCAATATCAATGCCCTTGTGCATCCGTCCCCAACGCCGACCATAACCTGAGGTAAGCACACCATTACTTGGCCAGATATATCCGTTAAAGCGGGTAGGGCTATCTGGCAAGTACATATCTGGTTTAGACAGAGGTGGCACTCCTGGTGAAACAGGTTTTCCTACCGGTATACGAATCATTGGGTTAAATCGTTCCGGTGGGGCAGGAGCTACAGCTATCCTTCTCTGTTGTGATACCTCAGGTGGAGGCACAGGAATGGCAATAGAACTGCGTCGAGTTTTCTGGGGTGGCTGAGGTCTCGGAATAGCAATAGGAGCCTGTGGAGCTGTCGGTGGTTGCGGTAATAATTGCCACTCTTTCGTATCGGTTCCTTGATTATTCTCGGGATTGAACTGGGGAGTGATCTCGACAGATTTAGACTCCTTATTTGAGGGATCAGCAACTGGCTCGTTAGTAGTAACTCCTAGGTTGATTGGCTTGCTTTCCTCTGGGCTGGTTTGATTCTCCCGGATTTCTTCTCGCATCTTGAGAATATCAGCCCTTAATTTTTCAACATAGGAGTTGCGCTGAGAGTTAATAGACTCTAGAGGCTGATTTTCAATAGAGGAAGTAGCCTGAGCTAACAGACCACTGTCTGAGGTCGATTGAGCCAGAATCGTCTCAGTTAACGGTTTTACCTTAGGTTTTTCCTGTATAGATACGGGTGTGATTTGATCTCTACTAGTAGAAGTCTTAACAGAGATAGTTTCTAAATCCAATGGTCGCGCTATTCCTGGCTTCCAAGATTTAGATTTCCGGCTATTGCTAGATAGCAAGGTAAAAGAGGACTTTTGGTGATCGAATCTCCTAAATTGAGGAATTTTCAGCTGTTGATTAATTTCAATTAGGTGAGGATTATCTAGCTGATTGGCTAAGACTAGCTCTGAGCGGGATAAACCATAGCTACGGGCAATAGAATCGAGGGTTTCACCAGCTTTGACCTGGTGAAACGAGTTGCCAGTAGATGACAACCTAGTTCCCAGCACCACTGGCTGTGGGACATTGAGTTGGTCTATAGTTACCTCGGTTGTAGCCGATGCAATTTTTGGAGTACTGACCTTGACAACTGATGGTTTGACTGCTGATATGACAGTTGTTTCTGGAGTCGGTACTGGAATGACCACTGGTAGTGACCCAGATCTAGTTGATTGGGTTAAGGCTGGTGATACAGCAACTTTCGGCATTGGCTGTGGGAGCACCGCCGGAGTTGTAGGTACAGTAACAATGGGCTGCGATTTTTCTGTTACTGAACCCTCAGGTTTTAGAACTGCAGGGGGTAAAGTGTGTGGGCTAGAACCAAGGGTCCCTGATGCCAGTTCATAAGACTTGTTAAACTCCTCGGACCTCAACTGAACCAGACTTTTGCTCAGACGGTTTCGATGTTTTTGCAGGCGCTTGAGGGCTAGGTCTTGTCTAGCTTTTAAAAGATTATTGGTCTTGTTGGAAACAGCGTGGGATGCATCCTTTGACAGGTTACCCAATTTTGAGACTGGTGCAGATGCTAGCAACTGTTTTGGCTCTACACCCTTAGAGTTAGATGAGGCTTTGAGATTAGTACCCTTAACTTCACCAATGCTAGACTTCCTGGCTACTGGGAGAGTGTCATCGGTTTTGAGCTTGTTAAAATTCGCGTTCGCGTAGGGTCGGCTTTGCCGAATCGCAAATTCTGGGGGTGAGGCTGGCTTTGATTCCACACTCCATTGTCCCTGCTTAGCCGCGTTTGGCAATGAGGGGCTTGAAACAGCGGTAACTTTAAATTCGGCTGCTGGTAGATTCGTCCCACTTGGCTCAGGAGCAACTGGCTCGAATGCCATTGCTTCATCACCCTGTTGAGGTAATAGTAAGCCAGATGCCCCCATGGAAATCGCCAATCCAATCATGGCTGCTGAGGTACGAGCCTTACGGTTCACCTCAAGGGGAATTGCTGCACCGACCGGATGATTACTTGCAGGTAGTTTCGATGCCGAATCCGATGACTCTGCTGCACAGGTCGGAACATGATTGACCTTATCAGTAAGTGTTCCTTTCAAAAAAGTCCTCCTGGTGTTTGACGAGCGCTTAACAGTTCCTGATTTATTTTTTACCAGTCAATGATGTGACTCACTGTTAAAGTGTGATCCAAATCACATCTATTTGGGAGACTTAGCAAAGATTACCGTGCTTCTTTGATTTAGACAAGCTCACATGACTACTAAAAAATTTGTTCTTTCATGGCAATAGCTAGATACACCTTGAAGCCATTGATAGGTACTTATCCTTAGACAACTAGGTGGACAACATCCCATAGCAGAGATATTGTCGGGATTTACCACGGCTGCGGTTCAGGATGGCTGCATATGCTGCATATATATGCATATAAAGTAACTGGCTAATCAAGCTTGCTCCGGGAAACCACCCTCAGTAACCCAAGAAAATCCAGCATATTTGCTGATTATTCTCTTTGAGCGCCATAAAAACAGCGATGGGAATCTCGAAGTAACTAACTGGTTACAGATGAACTCTACGCGAATTTTGGGTAAGACAACAACCGTAGAATCCTGTATCAACCGGCAGATTAATCCTGGTGGGTTGCTAGTTGATGGTGCGCTCACAAAATCTTTCAAATCCTCCTTTTCTCTATTGATAGCTGGCGCGCGTATATTGATCACTCGCCATTTGATATCAGCAAAATCTATCGGTAATTTCTCGGTAATCCTACTCTTTATGATAGAAATTTCTTATATGTGTTCGGTAATTTCAGTATTCTAAATAGCTGAATTTTTGGTGAGTAATTTTACACACACTAACTCATTCAAGCAAGGTGCGTCCGGTCAGCTGTAGGCTGAAAGTCCTTGATTTTACCCAAAGATACCTGGTTTTGAGGTCTTTCCCTGATTAAAACAGACTTGTCCGACAAAACGTTTTCACAGAGTTTAACCCAATATAAAGATATAGTAATGGATTGATCAGCTAGGGAATTCACTGAGAAGGATGGTTTTTCACGAAAATTACACATTTATACAGACATTTCCTATTGACACCATCAGTAGAGGTTAAATTACGCATTTGAACTCTACTGATGGTGTTTAAACCCCTGAAGGGGGATAAGTATGTTTTGAGTGGGGCGTCTGTTGCTCTCCATTTAATTTTTCTATCTTAAGTCCGGCAAGATTAGGACTCGGGAAACAGCTACTAAAGTCGCCGTCGATATTTCTATTGACACCAGATTTAAGGAGTGATATATTTTAAGGTTAAGGTCTAATTAAAGATTCAACGGTTAAAGCTTAAACGTAAATCAATACAACTAAATCAATACAAGTAAATCTATAAGAAAAATCTATACAAGTAAATCTATACAAAAGAAATCTATATATATAATTTGTACAAAATATACAAATTGGACTGGGGAAACCAACTAGAGTTCGTAAGTCCTAATTATTAACACACAAAAAACCTATTCCAAGTAACCCAACTGACGCCTGGCCTCAAATAAGCCAAGGGCAGCACTGACGGAGAGATTTAAGCTGCGAACTCCCGGCTGGGCCATGGGGATAAAGACCTTAGCCTGACAAGCATCTAAGACATGGGGAGGCAAACCTTGAGTTTCGCAGCCAAACAATAACCAGTCCTTGGGCTGAAACTGAAACTTAATATAGTTGTATGTTCCTCTCTTGGTAAAGCCAATCCATCGCCCCTCTTGCTTCTGGTGATAGCTGATAAATGCATCAAGGGAATCATGATATTTAAAATCTACATAGGGCCAATAATCTAGTCCTGCTCGTTTCAAGTAGCGATCGCTAATTTCAAAACCCAACGGACCTACTAAGTGCAATTGAGTAGTGCTGGCGGCGCAAGTTCGGGCAATATTGCCGGTATTCGGTGGAATTTGCGGGTTGATTAAGACAACTTTTACCATGAAACTGTGAACTCGTTTGACCCTAATCTATATTCATACCAAATCTGGGTCTAATACCAAGTTGCGGACAAACGTACAACTTTCTCTTCCCCCAATCTCCCAATCTCCCAATCTCCCAATCTCCCTATCTCCCTATCTCCCTATCTCCCTATCTCCCTATCTCCCAATCTCCCTATCTCCCTATCTCCCTATCTCCCTATCCAACCAATCTATTATCTTTGAATAGAAGCGCTGATTAGAAAACCAATAGGCGATCGCCTCTTGGTTTTTGAAGTGGTGATAACCAGCTTGAAAGGTTTACTGGGTATGGGTTGTGGGCAAACGGGTGTGGACAAACGGGTGTCGGGAAAGATTTATTTTAATCAGTTCAAGGGATTCAGGTTCGAGGAGCATTCGATATAGACCCTAGGTTATAGTACTATAGGCATACCTAAGGTCTATATTTTTGTCTGTATTTCAGATCACCTCTATCTAGTGATATAGATCATATATGTTTTTCTTATATTAGTTTTTGTTGAAGCATATATTAGATATTCTTATATTTCAAAGCATTTCACTTGGCAAAAAAATTATTCAATTGAGGCGGTTGTCTTTACAAAAACTCTAAAAAATTTAAAAAAATTCATAAAAAATGCCATGATAATCCTGGGGTAGGGGGAATCCTGATTCTCCCTACCTTGGCTATCACAAGTTTAGTTATTAAATTGTAATTGAATAACTAAGCTGTTAGTCAGTTAGGCTACCAGGGACTGGCACAATTGATCTTCTAGTAGCGATTCTTGCTCAGCCATGGATTTAATGGCTTGAATCATCACTTGGCGAGGATCAAAACCCACTCCATGAAGTTGTAACCACTGGGCAGCGGTGTTTCCTTCCCGTAGAATTTTCTGAATCGGTGAGAGGAAGCAACTAAAACCCTGTTTTTTCGCTACCGGCCAAACCTCTTGATAAAGTTCCTGAATCCAATCTCGTGCCAGAATTAGTCTGCCATCCTGCCAATGCCTCAGTTGGGCATCCAAACTGGATTTAGCCGCAGCCACTTCATTGGCATCTGTGAGGGCAATCAAGTCAGCTGAACGATTGTTGGCAGGTATTGTACTTATCTCCAGGGGGTCAAGGCTGGGATCATGAATCAGTTGGATCAGGCGTGCTTCCAATAGTGCCATAACCGATAACAGGGCAATGGGATCGACCATTAAATCACAGATTCTCAGCTCTAGGCGGTTGAGATCATAGGGGCGTCGATTGCCATTGGGGCGCACAGAGGTCCAGAGATGACGGACATTGAACATGGTACCAGCAGCTAGTTGCTCTTCATTCCACTGGATAAAGTGACGATGGCTTTCAAATAAAGGAACATCAGAGGGAGTTTTGGGAAACATTCCCCAACGGGTCGAGTGATAGCCAGTGGTTTGGCCGTCGAGAAAGGGGGAAGATGCACTCAGGGCTAGGTACAGGGGAGCTTCCATTCGCACGAGACGACAAGCTCTCATCAGGATTTCTGGGTCAGAGATGCCCACATTGATATGGATGCTGGCAGTGACAACTTTAGTGCCGTAGGTGGTCTCAATGTAGGAATGGTAAGGATTATTGGGGTCAGAACGGTAAAAGCGATCGCTTCCAGCTAACGACAGGGTACTTCCGGGAATTATTGTATAGTTACCCAAGCTTTTTAAATACTGTCGCAGCTGCTGTCGAGGACGCACTAAGGCACATAAGAGACGGTCATAGCAACATAAAGGAGCAGTGGTGTATTCTACATTGCGCTGATCTGGCTCTCGGACAAATCCGTCGAGGGATGCAACAATCTGATCGGAAAAACCGACAATATCCCCTTCGGGAGTGCCGGTATACATTTCTACTTCAAAGCCTTTGGATAGCAGCACAGTTTTTTTTATGGGGAATGCTAAATTGGGAGTGGGGAGTAGCGTTGGCCGTAGCTCTAGCGAATTTATCTACCTATATCTAACTATCAATCCTTTGACACTCTCCGTGCTGAAGCAACGGAGATTCTTAGTTCAGCGAGTCCACTTAAACTAAATCCCTTGCGGCATCTACTCCAGAGATGGTTCTCTCCCTAAGCGTTTAACTCATTGCAGAGTTGGTTTGGGCATGCCCTGCCCTACCTTGATAACACTAAAAAAACTGGTTTCTCTGTGCTTGGTGGTTGGAAATTTTACCTGCACTACCTTTTCAGTACAGAACCCCATATATCCAGTTTTCAAGGTTCGTTACTCAGTGAGAGTACTGGGTGTTTAAAGAGGTTGATTACCCTTACCTCTAAGGTAATTCTACCAGAAAATTGTCTAGTCCAAACAAATTTACACGGCATTTAAAAGTGCCCCCTTGCCTTCAAACGCCCATCTTTAGAGGGCGGTTGAAGGCTGCGTCAATAATAAATTACGACCAAAGAATTCCGATACTTTTTAGCTACCAAAATCTACTTTGCAGATTTTAGCCCACTAATGCAAGCTGCTTAAGCAGCCAGGGGGTATCTCCCAAGGCCAAGATCGGTTTTGTTCCGCTCTTGGCGCATAAATCTGTGTTTAATAGAAAACGCAACCACTATCATTAAAGCTTTGGTTTTCGGCTTCAATTCAAGGAACCAGAATGTTTTCAATGACACTAGATTCATCATCAAATCTAACATATTTTTGTATATACTGCCAGATATTTGGAGAAAATCGTCAACAGTGGCTAGCCTCCTTCTTTAGGAGGCCATTAAAGCTGACACTGGCGATAGACCTGTATAGCAGCACGGTATAGTAAAGAGTGGCGATAGATTAGGGCATCGAAATCATTACCGTAGCCACCACCAATCACACAAGCAACTGGGATGCCCGCTGCTACACAGGTACTCAACACTTGCATATCCCGACGGTAGATTCCTGTGTCGGTCAAGGCTAATTTCCCCAACTGGTCTTCTACATGGGGGTCAACTCCAGCATCGTAGAGGACTAAATTGGGTTTAAATCCTGAGAGTAAGTCCGGAAGATACTTGGCTAGGGTTTGTAGATAGGCATCATCATCCATCCCTTCTGGTAGAGGAACGTCTAAGTCGCTTTTTTGTTTAGTGCTAGGGAAATTGACTTCACAGTGCATGGAAAAGGTGAAGACACTATGGTCGTTTTGGAAGATAAAGGCGGTACCGTCTCCTTGGTGGACATCTAGGTCAACAATTAAAATTTTCTGAACTAGTCCCAGTTGTTGCAGGACACGGGATGCGATCGCTAAATCATTAAAGATACAAAACCCTGAGCCATAATTGGGAAAAGCATGATGGGTACCACCAGCAGTATTGAAGGCTAACCCTTGGCTTAGGGCGAGTTTAGCGGTGAGAATCGTGCCCCCTACGGCAGTACAAGTTCGCTTTACTAACGCTGGACTCCAGGGTAAGCCAATGCGTCGCACAGCTTTGGGGTCTAGGGTACCTTGACAGTAAGCTTGAACATAGCCAGGGGTGTGAACCAGGTGGAGCCAATCGAGTGGGGGACGCTCTGGAGTGTGGAATTGTTTAGGAGTGGCAATGCCTTCTTGTAGCAGTAGTTGGTAGAGTTTCCCAAATTTAGGCATGGGAAAGCGATGCCCGTCTGGCAGAGGTGCGACATAGTCCTGGTGATAGACGATTGGCAAGTTCATGATCAGACAGGGTTTTCCAACTCGCTACACTTTTTTTTTAAATCATCAACCAAGTCAAAGGAAGCATAGCATGAATGACCCTTGGAATACTTTTAAGCAACAGCCTTGGCTACCTCTGTCGAAAGTAGCTGCTTTGACCACTGTGCTGGTAGTTGCTCTAGAGAACCTGTTGATATGGATCTTGACTCAATCAGAAACTTTCCGCCCCGTCTCGCGGCTACTATTTTCTAGACCCCTAGCAATCATCTGGTTTATGGCTGCGGCTATAGGAGTTGGGGTGTTAGGAGTCTATATTTGTGAACGTTGGCAGTCTCAGGTATTCCTGAAGACCTCTAGTCTCTGGGCTTTAGTGTTGTGCCTTATCGTCGGTTTATTGCTCAAGTCCCAACTTCCCATCCCTTTTGGGTTAGTTGGGTTTTCCATGAATGCTGTGATTGGAGTAATCCTAGGGGTCTTTTGGAAAGGTCGTCCTTACTGGCGTTATTGGCATTAAAAACGCTATGGACGAGCATTAAGCCGCTACGGGAAGGCATCAACGGGTACTATAGCAATCCACTATAATTCATCAAATTATTGCAGTGGGTAAATCTTGCCTGCACTAAAGTCCCTGGTTTTTGTTGCTTAAAAACAATCGCTAATTTTGCTACTAATCTTGGACTTTGGATAAAATAGTACCCTCAAAGGGTACTGTCACTATCTAAGGGGGCCTTTGACAATAGATTTGTTAGCCCATTGTTTTGAGTAGAAACAAAAGGGAAAACATCAAATTTTCTCCAAAGTCTAAGCAGAATAAAAACAGAAATGTTTACCCCCGATCCCACAGATTTGGTAGCTGAGTATTTATTTGAAACTCCAACTGACACGGGAGTGATCAGGAACACAGCTAATCCTGGAACCTTTGATGGTATGGTCCAACACGATCCGGATGCCCATCCGTTGGCTCCCTCAGCGGATGTCCCGCCAGGGTTTGTTGGTTCAGCATCCCTGAACTATAACGTTCTCAGACGCTTATCTGATAGTGGCGAATCCCCGCAAATGTCCTTTGCACAATACGTTGAGGTTCCCAATTTTCCAGATCTGGCTAACCTGACCGTGGAAACTTGGGTTAAGGTTGATTACATCAAAGCAAACCCAGCGTTTACCGATCCTCCCCAGGGTACTTACCCTGATGGAGAAGTTGGTTTTGGAGCCTGCCCACAGCCCATATGCAAAGCATTTTCCTGGTATCTTTTCCTGAGTACTCTACAAACGGATCGCAACCTGATTCTGACTATCATCCCCAACAATGTCACCCAAGGATTACCGAAGGAAGCAGACGAAACTAGCGGCAGTGGTGGTGTCGTCAGTGAGGATATCGTCCATGGTGGTCAATGGACCCATATGGCTGCAACCTTTGGTGAAGTGGCTCCCGGTAGGTTTATCATGCAGACCTACATTAATGGCATCCAAAGCCACATCGAAGAAGTTCGAGACTTTAACGGCAACATCCGTCGGATTCCCAATCAGACCGACAACCCGATAGCACCTTCCCCTGGTAGACCCCTACGGCTGGGGCAATTCCGTGATATTCAAGGCAACCTTGACTATCAGTACTCCGGACTTTTGGCTGGTGTGCGAATTTACAGTCGGGCTTTGACCCAGGAACAGATTCAAGCTGATTACAGGCATGACATCTGTTCAGGTACAGGACCATTAGGGAAAGAAATCTTCAGACTGGGCTTACTTAGTCTATGGCTGTTGAAGTCTACTTGATTAGGGTCAGAGGAATGTAGAATTTAGAATGAAGAATGAAGAATTGGGAATTAAGAATTAAGAATTTCAAATTCTACCTTCGCCGATTCTCAATTCTATTAAATTCTATTAAATTCTCAATTCTACATTCTATTAAATTCTACATTCTATTAAATTCTCAATTCTACATTCTACCAGCTCTCGATGGCACTGCTTTTGAGTGCTAAACCTGAACGCATTTTACTTATCCCTAAACTGGTTCAACCAATTGGTCAAATCCACCTCGCTTTCAAAATCTAACAAGGCTTCTCCTAAATCCTCCAACTGCTCAAAGGATAACTGCTCAATTTGATTTTGTAATTGGGGATTTATTTGACCTATGCGACGGTTTAGTAGACGGATAATTAACTTAACCTCATTGTGCTTTCCTTGTTCTAATCCTTGACGAATAATCCGTTGATAAACTACTGACTCTTGCATCATATCCTCCCGAAAATAAGCTTGAATTAACTGCTCATCAAATTTCACCCCAGCCAACAGTTGCACGCAAGCAGATAGGTTACGCTGCTGTTGTCTATGTCTTGATGCAGTCGCTCATGGGGGAAACCCCCAAGACCGCGCTGCATCGCTCTTCAATCATATCGATTTTGGCTGCTACCTGAGATAGCAAGGTTTCTGGCACTTCCGCTTGTGCTAACACGGCCAAGGGTAGTAACCCCGGCGTTGTCAGTAATGGTTCTGGATCACATTCCCAAATCCGAATCACCCGGTAGCGGAAGGATAGGTTCCTCTCGGTAAATTGATTCTCAAATACTCCCGCTAATCGGGTTGGTTTCAGGAAAATTATTACCTGCTCAATGTCTTGATGCAGTCGCTCATGGGGGAAACCCCCAAGACCGCGCTGCATCGCTATCACAGCGATACTGCCGATACAACCTTACCCAATAATCCAGCATCCGCAGGGGTAACGGAGGTTCAGATTGGGGTAAGGTTTGAAATTCCAGATGCAAAATAGCATCAGCAACTCGCACAAAAAACAAGGCATCTGCCCGAATTGGTTCTGTGCTCAATTCGGTGTTGAGAATTTCGATATCTTCTGCTGGTTGCTGGTTGAATAACCAACGGGTAAAGGCTTGGGGATATTGTTCAACTAGATATTTTAGGGTACTGTCGTAAGTCATTCACTTAGGAAAATTATCGCCAATTAATTTTGATTAATAACATAATATATCATCTGTGTTTCCTATTATTAATTAGTTTGGTATTTGTGCAAGCTATAAGAGGTTATCTGAAAAATCTCATTTGCTACATCTAAGCCCCCTAAATCCCCCAATTTTGGGGGACTTTTAACATAAAATTGATTCTTGTTACCCCCAGAATTGGGGGGCTAGGGGGGCAAAAATCAGTATCAAAAAACTTGGGAGATATCCTCTAAAGAAGAGGAGCAGCGATCGCACGAAATATAGTAATGTGTTGGCATATAAAGCGCTATCGGCTGGGTTACTATTGGATAAGGGGTTGGTTTATCAAATTCTGAAACAAGACATTATCGGTGATTCAACAGTTTATCAGTATCTAGAATTTCCAAATAGATTATGAAACCAAATGCTGATTTCTGATCAAAGCCAAAAATCCTCGCATCAAGACAATACTTTAGCAAGAAGTCTACTGATTACTGTGACAAATCATCGCGCAATATTTCCAGACTTTTACGGATAGTTACAGTATCAGGATGATTTGATCCTAACCTCTGTTCTGCAATCTCCAAAGCCTGGACATACAGGGGTTCCGCTTCATGGTAACGCCCCTGAGAAGAGTAGAGTGCAGCCAGATTGTGGAGACTTTGGGCTACATTAGGATGTTCCTGACCCAGCAGCTGCTTATACATTTCCAAAGCCTGGACATAAAGGGGTTCCGCTTCATGGTAACGCCCCTGAGCTTGGTAGAGTGATGCCAGGTTGTTGAGACTTTGGGCGACATCGGGATGGTCTTGAGCTATTAGCTGCTTATAAATGTCCAAAGCCTGGACAAACAGGGGTTCGGCTTCATGGTAACGCCCCTGAGCTTGGTAGAGTAATGCCAGGTTGTGGAGACTAGTGGCTACCGAGGGATGGTCCTGACCCAGCAGCTGCTTTCTCATCTCCAAAGCCTGGACAATGAGGGGTTCGGCTTCATGGTAACGCCCCTGAGCTTGGTAGAGATATGCCAGGTTGGCTCGACTAGTGGCTACATGGGGATGTTCTTGACCCAGCAGCTGCTTTCTCATCTCCAAAGCCTGGACATAAAGGGGTTCCGCTTCATGGTAACGCCCCTGAGCTTGGTAGAGATATCCCAGGTTGTTGAGACTTTCAGCGACATGGGGATGGTCTTGACCCAGCAGCTGCTTTCTCATGTCCAAAGCCTGGACATAAAGGGGTTCGGCTTCATGGTAACGCCCCTGAGCTCGGTAGAGAAATGCCAGGTTGTTGAGACTTTCAGCGACATGGGGATGGTCTTGACCCAGCAGCTGCTTTCTCATGTCCAAAGCCTGGACAATGAGGGGTTCGGCTTCATGGTAACGCCCCTGAGCTTGGTAGAGATTTGCCAGGTAGGCTCGACTAGTGGCTACATCGTGATGTTCTTCACCCAGACGACTTGTGCTAATATCTAAACTTTGCTTATACCAAGGTTCAGCCTGATCATAGGTACCTTGACCCTCAGAGAATCTTCCTAAGCCAGTAAAGGGCTCTATTAAATCTTCATCCCTCAGCCAGTCAGTTAGGACTGTAGCAGCTTCGACTAAATGAGGAATGGCGGGGGTAACTGCTGTAATATCATCACGAGTTGGTGTCTGGGGAATGTCTTTTGCCTTAGCCACCATTGCCTGACAAAAGCTTCGCTTGTAGCCATCAGCATCTGGTAATTGAGCCAGCTTGGTCTGGAAAAATTCTCGAATTAGTGGATGGAGTTGATAGGTTTGTTGTTCAGTCAGTTGCAAGAGATTACGCTTGACCAGGAAGCGATTGGCCGTAGGCCACGCTACGCGATCGCGTAATTCTTCCAATTCTTCTTGTGCTTCTTCCCAGTCATCCTCATCTTCAGTTTCGATAACACACTTCTCTACCAGTGACCACTCAAAAGGAGCAGGAGCAAACAGACTCAGACGACATCCCAACTGCTGGGCTTCTGGACAATCTTTCAAATCTTCCCAAGATAACTCAAAGGCCGCTGCTACTCCCAACTGGGCTGTCATTTCCCCTTCTTCTGTGGGATCAAGTAATGCCTTAGCTGCGTGCGGCTCGTTCTAGCTAGGAACTCCCCGAAACGGGGAGAGTATGAGCTAGGAGACTGCGAGGAATAACACCTCATAAGTCTTAACTGTCTTTTGGATGGTGGTGAAA
>NZ_JAAHIG010000600.1:0-3371 GCF_010692305.1 Moorena sp. SIO4G3
TGATGTAAAAACATTCCGCTTCGTTGCCGAACCACCAATACTGTTCAGCTACAAGCCAGGTCAGTTTGTCACTCTCGATTTGGAGATTGATGGCAAACCAGTGAAGCGTTCCTACTCCATCTCTTCGGCCCCCTCACGTCCTCATACCTTGGAAATTACTGTCAAGAGAGTTCCAGCACCACCAGACGCTCCTGATCTGCCAGCGGGTTTGGTGTCTAACTGGTTGCACGACAACATCAACGTCGGATCCGAGGTGAGATTAAATGGTCCAATGGGTAAATTTACCTGTGCTGACCATAGGGCTGATAAACTGCTGTTGATCTCAGCAGGTAGTGGGATTACCCCGATGATGTCCATGTCCAAATGGCTTTGTGATACCGGTGCTGATGTCGATGTTGTATTTGTCCACAGTGCTCGTAGCCCACAAGACATCATCTTCCGTCAGAAATTAGAGTTGATGGCAGCTTTGTACCCTAATTTTAAGCTGGCGATTACTACGACTCGCCCAGAACTCCATCAAGCTTGGTCGGGTTATACCGGAAGACTCAATCAAGCCATGCTGCAACAGATGGCTCCAGATTTTCGCGATCGCATTGTTTATGTCTGTGGTCCGAATCCCTTTATGGCAGGGGTGAAAGGGATGCTAGCGGGTCTAGACTTCCCCATGGAAAACTACCATGAAGAGAGCTTTGGCGGCAAAAAGCCCTCAAAAAAGAAAGCAACAGCAGCAACTCCTGAACCAGTCAAAGGGGAACATCGTCCTAGACTACACCTAGTACAATCACCATCAACCTCTAATGAACCCACTGTGGTTTTTGCAGAGTCTGGAAAAGAGGTTACCTGTGATGGGGAGGATGTCATCCTAGATGTGGCAGAACAAGAAGGGGTACCATTACCAAGCGGTTGCCGGATGGGAGCCTGTGGTGCTTGTAAGCGAAAGCTTCTAGAAGGGAAGGTAGAGTATGATGATGAGCCTGACGCTCTGGAAGACGAGGAACGGCAGCAAGGGATGATTTTGACTTGTGTGGCTCGTCCTGTAGGACGAGTAGTGGTTAGCGCCTAAACATGTCTTGTCAAGGGTACTCTGAATCGAGACTATACTCGTCCCGTTCGAGCAATTCGCGAACTTGGTGAGCTGGGCTTAATCGGTGAATTCGATGAAGAGCTGGGAGGCTTTGCTATCGAATCTTATGGTGGACCAGAACTACAAACGATCAGGCAATTAGCCAGTGATTTCATTACCTACCAAACTCCTGGTGCCGATCCATCCCCTCCATTTGCCGAATTCACCTCAGGACATAGTGCTTTCAGTCCTGCTGCGGCTCAGATTTTCAAGCTATTTACCGGTAGTGATGAGTTCGGCAATTCAGTAACCTTTGCCCCTGGTACCTCTCGTTTTGAACCTGGTTTGACTCCGACGGATGAAGTCACCCTATTTTGGGAGACATTTTCCGATGCTGCTGATCAAGCTGGTCGTTCTCGCATCTACGGTGGCATTCACTTCGATGATGGAGATCTATTCGGCAGACAGTTAGGGCGAGACGTTGGTGGCAAGGTGTATGACCGGACATTATTCTTCATCAATGGTGGTGTTAAAGTTCCCGAACCTACCTCTGTATTGGGTATGTTAGTATTTGGTGCCTTTGGTGTTGCTTCCATGCTCAAAGGGAAACGGGGAAAATATAACCATCAATCTCAGTAAGATTATCTAAAAATTTTACGGGACTGCTCCAGGCTGAAAGCCCCGTGTTTTTAAACCGGGGATGAAAGCCAGGTAGCGACTTTAGTCGCCGTGAAAAATATTTCTAAGATAATCCGGAAATTTACTCTAGATATGGTAGAATAAATTAGAAGCGGTAGAGGTCGATAACCGATGATCATTTTAGAGTTTAAAGCAAAAGGTAAAGAGTCTCAGTACTCAGCTATAGATGAAGCTATTCGGACAGTTAAATTTATCCGAAACAGCTGTATTCGTTTATGGATGGACAACAAAGGGACGAACAAATTTGATCTTAGTAAGTACAGTAAAGTACTGGCTCATCAATTCTCTTTTGCGTCGGAGTTAAACTCTACAGCTCGCCAGGCTGCGTCAGAAAGAGCATGGTCATCGATTGGCCGTAGGCCACGCTTCGCGAACGTCCGCTTTTATGACAACTGCAAGAAAAAAGTACCTGGGAAGAAAGGGTTTCCCCGCTTCCAAAAACACTGTCGTTCTGTCGAGTATAAACAGTCGGGATGGAAGCTATCCCCTGACAAGAAGTCAATTACATTCAGTGACAAAAAAGGAATTGGAAAACTCAAGCTCAAAGGGACTTGGGACTTGTGGCGTTTTGACAAAAAGCAAATTAAGCGGGTTCGGATAGTCAAAAGAGCTGATGGCTACTATGTTCAATTCTGCGTTTCAGTTGACGTAGTTGAGGAACTAGAACCATCCAAAAGTACCATCGGGCTAGATGTGGGACTCAAAGAGTTCTACACTGATTCTGACGGCAACTCTGAACCCAATCCCAGGTTCTATAGAACTGGAGAGAAACGATTAAAGTTTTATCAACGCCGGGTTTCCCGGAAGAAGAAAGGCTCAACTAACCGTAAGAAAGCCATTAATAAACTAGGCAGGCAGCACCTTAAAATAAGTAGGCAACGCGAAGAGCACGCAAAGAGACTTGCGCGCCGTGTAATCCGGTCTAACGACTTGGTCGCCTATGAAGATTTAAGAGTAAAGAACTTAGTTAAAAATCACTGTCTTGCTAAGTCTATTAATGATGCAGGTTGGCATCAATTCAGAAAATGGTTGGAGCATTTTGGCACTAAGTTTGGTCGGGTCACTGTTGCGGTGAATCCTGCCTATACAAGCCAGAACTGCTCTGAATGCGGTGAAGTGGTTAAAAAGTCACTATCAACTAGGACTCATGTCTGCAAATGTGGTTGCAAGTTAGATCGTGACCACAATGCTGCAATCAATATTCTGAAGAGAGCCTTGGGTACGGTGGGGCACACCGGAACCTGGATCTTAGATCCAATGAACGCTTCGGGAGATTTGGCCTCTACTGTTCTTGGTTCCGGCCAGGTTCAGCAAGTCGAGTCTATGAACGAAGAATCCCCGCGTCTTTAGACCGGGGAGTGTCAACAATGGAAGTTTATAAACCCTTAGTTTCCGATTAGTCTAAAAAAGAGAAGGGAAAAGGTTTCATAACATTAACGTTTCGCCAAAAACCTTTTCCCTGGCTGAAATACCCCCAAAATTGGGGGGTATTTAGTAACAATACAGAACAAATCTAGCTATGGCAAGTCGATATATAGCATTTCCAAATGATTTGTAAACAAGGACTACCATTTTTTTATTACCAAAAAAAACTATATACTTGATTAAC
>NZ_JAAHIG010000601.1:0-3353 GCF_010692305.1 Moorena sp. SIO4G3
TAACTATTTTATCAAGCTTACCAAATCGATACAACTCATATAGAGGAAGCTTTTGAAACTCTCGATATCAATCTTGATAGTTCTATTTCTAAAGAGTAGTTCAAACAAATCTTCGATCAATTTTTGTATAGTGAGGATGTACAAGCACCTGGAAATTGGTTTTTAGGTGTTAGTTTAGCGAAGCAGCTCTGAAGTTTTGGGTAGTTTCTTACATTAGTCATTGGTCATTAATTATGGCTATCTAGGAATTATGGTTTTAATATGCGTTACTGTAGCTGTTTATACGGATCATCACTATTAGCTTAGATAAAATGGTATTATAGCGCTACGTGCAATGGCATTGGCAAGAGGCATGCATCCTAAAGTTGACTACAACAGCTTTTTATGCTTGTATCAATGTCCTAACTTTAGTGCGTAGTTCTATATATTCAGAATAATTTAAGTTTGATTAATGTCAACCTGCATTTATTATCAATAACCCAGAGATTATTTATTCTGTGATTTGATAAAGCTGGAAATTTTAGAGCTGATTCGTAAATTCGCTGTAATCCTTGTAGGATAAGCAGGGCTATTTCATTCTAAATTACAATATTTTATGCATTGACGAGGATACGTCGTTTCAGGCTTCGATAATTCAGGTATGGGATGCCTGAAAGCCTCTAAACTCGTTACCTAGATCCAGAATGAAATAGCCCTGGTAGGATAAGGCTTGCGCTAAACTAGAAAAACTGAACTATTTAATAACCAAAAGACAATCATAGCAAGGCTTTCAGACTTCTTAAGATTTACGTTACGAATCAGCTCTTAATTGCGATGCGGCTTTGCCGACGCTACGAGAACGCAACGACTTCTGTTTGTCTTGCTCAAAGCAAGCCAAAATCTCGGACTCAATAGGACTAATTTACTGGTTTTGACCGGAGTTTTTACGAAGTTCACTGTCAGCCATGCAAAGCGCGAGTGGGGGAAACCACGGCAGTCGCTCATGGTTAGAAGTTACCGTAAGACAGGCTCGCCTTAATCAATAAGTTTTACCCCTTTTCTGCATAGCCTACCAACCATAAAGGCTCAACGTAATCAGGTTTCGTCTCCGGGGGAACCCCCTTTGGCGGCGCTGCCTTCCCAAGACCGTAATGGTGCGTTTTCCGCATTAAGAATTAAATTCGCCACGGGTCGCACCTCTGCATCGCTAAAAATCCGTTGAATGTTTTTTTCAGTTACAATTTATACCAAATTATATAAGCTTACCCTGGCAGATTTTCCCCGATGATTCCGATCAATGTTATGACTTTCTGGATTTTCTGGATTCTAAGCCTGAAGGGTTTCAAAAGCTTTGGTGAAACGAGTTTGAGAAGATTCCTGGCTGCTTGGAGAAGTTGGGAATCTCAACTGTAGTTGCGTTCGCGTAGCGTGACCAAAGGTCAATCGCGCCCCGCGTGACCTACGGTCAATCGCTTTTAGCGTGGCCTACGGCCAATCCCGCAGCGGCTCTTTTGGAGCATCGCATTTCTGTAGTTTTCTCTGCCAGAGACAAGTGACAGGATCCCCAATTTTAGGCATTTTCGGAAATCTGTGAGTATTTCATTGAGCGGTTCTCATATTAATGAGATACACAGTATTTTTGGCGTATTCCCTATGGCGTATTCCCTATGGGGTATTGTCTCCTGAGCCAAAGTTCCCTGATCCCAAGTTGCTTATTCCCTGTCTTGATGCATAAATAGCTAATTAGGCCATGATAGAGTGTTAAATCAAGGCTCTAAGTATTAAAAATATTAAATTAGTATTAAAAATATTAAACAAGTTTGTCAAACCGTCCAGCAGTTTTTATAAGATTTAGTTATAATAGGATTATTAGAAATAAATACTCATAATTAGATCTCAAAAAATAGATCTCAAAAATAGATCTCAAAAATGTAGATCTCAAAAGAGTAAAATCTGCTCACCGCAGCCCAAACAGTAAAATCAGATACTAAAGTCAGCACCGCGCTTGTGCATAGACGGGGCTTCCAAACATCCCAAGATTTTCTGTGAATCAATTCCTGCCAGTCTGGAATTTTATTCTATCTAGAGTGTGGCTAGTTGGGCAACAATAAACTGGGCGGAAATTAGAGGTGAAGGTTAAAAAAACTGGATAGTTGGAGATAACCATAATGGCTATTACTCGTTCGGAACATCTGCCAGATCTAGAAAGTGTGCATCGGGAACTCAACCGCCGACTCACCCATTTCATGAATAGCGACGAGGGAGGATTTCCAGGGATGACGTTTATGCCCTATGCAGAGATCGAAGAAACTCCTAAAGCCGTTTACCTCAGACTAGAAATTCCAGGCATGGAAGCCAAAGACCTTGATGTTGAACTCACCGAAGACTCTGTTTGCATCAGTGGCGATCGCAAATCAGCAGCTAGGACTAAAGGAAGAGGTATGGTACGCTCGGAACTACGCTATGGGAAATTCAAACGGGTTATTCCAATATCAGCCAAGATTAACAGAAATCAGGTTGAAGCTGAATATCACAACGGCATGCTGAAGCTCACCCTGCCTAAAGGGTAAGCGTGAATCTTCAACCTTTTCTGGGAGTGAAAGTTAGTGACCTGAGGGGGTGACAACAAGGCGCTTCAAGGCGTGCTTGTCACCCCTTCAGGTTGCTTACTGACTGCCTTGCTTGTTTGATCATGTCAATTAAGGTGTAGTGAGCATCTTCAGAATCTTTAAGTACATGATCAAAGGTAATGCGCACAGTGGAAGACTCCCCATTGACTTTTGTGATTATATTCATGCCTTGAGGATCAATGGAAACCATTTCTGCTTCTTCTGTATCAGGCGAATTACCGAAAGTCTGAGCATACAGTGCCACAGCATCAGCATGATCATCGTTCATGTGCTTACAAATGCGATCGCTTACCTCAGGAGACAATGGGTCAGACATGATTAACTCAACAAGTATAGTGATCAAAACAAGTATCTTTATCAAGATATCAGGTTTCCCTTCTCAAAACAGTCAGGACTTACCCAGCTCAAAGGAAAAATAAAGGTTTTAGCCAATAGGTAACCGCCAACGGCGAACGGGGATATCAGAATTACAGACCTTTGATAGGTCTGGGTGGATATACTGTCTATGGGGAACTCCTGATTTTTCTATTAGCAATTGACTAGCTTGGAGGATAAAATTCATAGGCACAGCGGTAATTACTCCATGAGTAAAATTGCGAGGGTGCCTGTTTCAGCATCAAGTTAGCTGATAGGATCGGTGTTTTCTGATATATTCATTCTTAGGTATAAGCATTTCCTCTCATTCAAGAAGGTATGTTAACTAGTAATCCCTAAGGTCAAGAGCTACCGGGATATCGGGTGTAA
>NZ_JAAHIG010000602.1:0-3334 GCF_010692305.1 Moorena sp. SIO4G3
TCTCCCCATCTCCCAATCTCCCCATCTCCCCACACTCCCTGTTCCCTATTCCCTACTCCCTACTCCCTACTCCCTATTCCCTACTCCCTACTCCCTAAAACTATATAACTTAACTGATGCGACTTGCTTTTTCCCGGTACTTGTTCACAAGTTTAGTGAACAATTGATTCAGCTGTTCAATGCAAAAACTATTCGGGGTCATCAATTTAGTGTTAGGATAAAAAGAGAATTTGTTTGAGCTAATCGAAGCATAATTTACGTCCTTAAAGTTGATAGCAACCTGCTGATTTCCCACGGATAGAACTTGAAACCAAGTCGCCATGCTTGCGGGTAATTTTGTACTCAGACGCAAGGAAATTTTGGGACTGGAAAGAGATTGAGCGTAGGCTGGGGTTAAAAATGGTTCATAGCGTTCAGCTTCTGGAGTTAGCTGCTTAATAAACCCTAAACTTACACCTTTGACCAGTTGCCGTAGGCTATGGGCATCGTCCCCAACCACCTCTTTGACTAACGTACTTCTAGCGATCGCATCGTTAAGATTCTTGGGGTCAGTCACACTGAGGTGAGTGCCACCAATGGCGCTAATCAAATACTTAGAACCCCCTAACTGATTAAAAGACCGTAACTGATGGTCTAGGGCTGGTGTAATAGCATCCTCCGTACCGGTTAACATTAAGGTTGGTACATTAACATGACGCAAACCCCTAGTACCAAACAAACGCCCGGTTACGCTATTCAATGCGATCGCTTGCACCACTCGCTGATCAGTAAGATTAACCTGGTCTTCTGGTAAATCCGCCGCTGCACATTGGAACCAATCTGCTGGGGATCTGCCCACAGGAGAGCGATTTTTACAAAACCGTCGCAATTCCTCTAAATCCAGTTTTCCCCCAGCCAACGCTAAAGCCGTGTAGCCCCCCAAGGAATGACCAATAATAGTAACGTGTTGAGTATTGAGTTTACCAACCATGGTAGAATATCTCTGATTGATGTCAGCCAACTCATCCAGGAGAAAGCTGACATCTTTGGGACGGTCAATAAACTCCCCCGGAGGTAACAAATCCCCAAGTTGACCAGGTGCTGACAAACTGTTAATCCTGGTAAAGTTGCTGCCAGGATGCTCTAGGGAAGCAACAGTAAGACCATAAGAAGCTAGATGGCGTGCTAAATATCTGAGAAATTTGCGGTCTGCAGCAAATCCGTGGGAGAGAACAACCAAAGGTCCAGTGGTATCCTCAGCCCAGTATAAATCTACAATAATAGTACGTTGCCGTTGTTGGTCTCTTAGTCTTAGTTTACGCTGTTTAACCAATTGGGGACCGGGAGTAGCAGGGTCAAATCTAGGGCGGAAAGTGGCAGCGTCCGCAACAGCCAAATCTTGCTCTAAGATTGGACCAACTGCTAAACTCTTCCAATAGGAGGCATTAAGTTGTAGGGCAATGCCAACCGCAGAGGAAGCATCCAAAGTGATCTTTTCTCCTGGGTAAGCCCGTAAGAAACTCAGCACACTTAACCCATTAACTTGCCTTGCTCCTAACAACAGCGCAGCTTTTAATTGCTCTAAACTACTATCAGGGAGTGCTAACCCTAGTCTGTCCAACAACCGTGCCCCATCGCTGGAGAGAAGCAGGTCATTAATAAAGGTTTCTGTGGTCTTAGGGTTGAGTTTGAGGCTATTGGTCAAAATCTTCCGGATCTCTGGCGTCAGGATATCTCGATAGGGTTGCAGTGCTCGTGATAACTCCCCTGTCTCAGCAAACTTTTCTAATTCCTTGATAGCCACAGATTGCTCAAATGGCCCCAAGCGTAGCGTGAGATACTCAGCGGCAAAAACTGGTGCAGTCATTGCCCAAAACAGAGTCACAAAGAGACTACCTAAAGCACCCTGTCTGATTTTTTTAATTTGACCTATTGAACCATTACAGTGTTTTTTCTTCACAGAAGATTCAGAGGTATGGCGCAGATCAGACCATGGCAGCTGAAAATTGATCATTAGCAATTTATGCAGAATGTGAGTGCGGATATTTCGATCAAAGCCGACTCAATCCAGACTCGACAAGCCCATGGAAATATTTTTTATACAGCACTTCTGCACTAAAGCGTAAGCTATCAGCTATCAGCTATCAGCTATCAGCCATCAGCCATCAGTTATCAGCTATCAGCTATCAGTTATCAGTTATCAGCCATCAGCTATCAGTTATCAGTTATCAGTATATGGGCGTTCGTCACAGGCTAGAAGCCTGTGCCACGATACTTGATACTAAGTTGTGGTCAAAGGTACAACTTTCTCTTCCCCCAATCTCCCCATCTCCCCATCTCCCCATCTCCCCATCTCCCTGTTCCCTATTCCCTGTTCCCTATTCCCTACTCCCTACTCCCTACTCCCTATTCCCATCCAACTAAATACTCGTATTCAATATCACCCCATCAAGTTCCGCTTCAATCAGATTAGCCCCGTGAAGGTTGGCATGAGTTAAATCAGCTCCGGTAAGATTGGCTTTTCTGAGGTTGGTTTCACTCAGGTTAGCTTCTCTGAGATTGGAATAACTAAGATTAGCTTGACTAAGGTTAGCCCCTTTCAGATTCGCCTTAACCAGATCTGCTCCTGTTAAGTTAGCTTTATCAAAATTACTACCAATCAGCTTAGCTTCATTGAGATTAGCTCCAGTCATCACCGCCTCAGTGAAGTTGACCCTACTCAGATTGGCTTTAGTGAAATTCACAGCAATCAGGTTAGTTCTATACAAATTAGCTCCCTCAAGGTCTGCCAGAGAAAAGTTAACCCTAATTAGGTTAGCCTCTTCCAAAGATGTCATAGTCAGGTCTGCTCTTTGGAAGGATGTACGGGTAAGCTTGGCTCGATTCAAGTAAGCGTGACGAAGAATAGCTTTATCAAATGTTGCCCCAACTACACAAGCCTCAGTCAGGTCAGTATAAATCAGCAATGACCCACTCAAGTTAGCTCCCATTAGCTCCGCTTGAAAGAGATTGAAACCATTCAGGTTTTGCCCACTCAGGTCTACCTCCATCAGGTCAGGGATGAGTTTGGGATGATTCTCTCTCCATTGATTCCAGAGTTTTAGACCCTGCTCAAGCTCAGCCAGATGGGTTGGTTCCGCCATGTAGTTGATTAGTCCTCTAGGTAAGAATGCTTAAGAAAGTATTAAATTTAATGTAACATAGCGAAAACAAAGTTTACATTTTGGCAATCGGGAATCGGGAATCGGGAATCGGGAATCGGGAATCGGGAATCGGGAATCGGGAATCGGGAATCGGGAATCGGGAATCGGGAATCGGGAATCGGGAATCGGGAATCGGGAATCGGGAATCGGGA
>NZ_JAAHIG010000603.1:0-3306 GCF_010692305.1 Moorena sp. SIO4G3
GGGAACCCCCTTTGGCGGCGCTGCCTTCCCAAGACCGCGCAAATCACGCTAATCAATAAGTTTTACCCCTTTTCTGCATAGCCGACCAACCATAAAGGCTCAACGTAATCAGGTTTCGTCTCCGGGGGAACCCCCTTTGGCGGCGCTGCCTCCCCAAGACCGCGCTGCATCGCTCTTTTAAGGTTTCATTTCATCTCCGGGATGAATCGCGGAGCTGGAACTCTGATAAACAGCCTGAAAAACGTTATACTAAAAATAGTAGGGAAAACAAATTAAGAGCTAACCGCCACCTGCTAAGTAAAAAAAAGAACTTTTTTAATTGTTCCGGTGGGTCGTGGCATCCCGGAGACGAAACCTTAGAAGAGTGGAGCCTTAATCATAAAGTTTTAACCCTTTTATGCATAGCCGACTAACCATAAAGGCTCCACTCTTCTTGCGGTAACTTCTGACCGTATCGTTAATAAAGCTTACCGAGTAACCGAACGCGCCCCGCGTCGGGCAAAGCCCGATAGCGATGGCTGGTGTTGGTAAGAAGCCCACACTCAACCTGACAAGGTGAGTGTGGGAGTATGTCACCAAACTAATAAATTCCATAGGTGCGCTTTCCGTATTAAGAATTAAATTCGCCACGGGTCACACCTTTGGAAGCCAAGGGATTTTAACCTTGTCACAGAGCTAGAGACCGAAACTTGTCTGTTTCTGCTAACGCTGGGTTGATCCCAAACCAGCGCCCTTGTTCATCTTGGTATTCATAGACAAACATACTGCGCAATAGGGTTTGATATTCTTGTTCCCCCTTGACGGACTGCTGTTGCACGACTTGAGATAGCAACTTCCACTCTTCCTCTTCAACAGCCAGAGTCAAATCATCTCGGTATCCCTTAATCACACGCTCTAAACAACTCCTGGAAAAGGGCGGGTCTTCCTGTTGCAAACAGTTATAGAGCAACCCTAACAAGTTACGGACATGACCTCCACTAATGCGACACATCCGGTCGAGGGTTTCTGGGCTATCAAATACTAGTGGAATCAGGGTTAGCCGCTGTTGAGGATCAACCATTGGAAAAGCTCGGGCTAGCAATAGCTGTCGCAGCAGTGCCATACCTTCTGGATAGTCACTACCATCCCGTAACTGTATCGGCACCATGGGCAAAATTTTTGGAGCTACACCACCACCGACTCGATTTTTGAGAGTTTCGTACTCGTTGGAGAACATTAAGGATAAGGGTAGAGTGTAAACCACATGGCAGTTCAAACGCCTTAACTGAGTACCACGGTCGATAAAGAGATATTCTGGCTGGGAGCGACCTGAAGCCATCGAGCGATTATCAACTCGGTCAAGATTATCAATAATCACCACCAAACCCTTTTTGCCAAGCCACTTCAGCTGCTGAATCGCTGATTGTAAAATTTCTTCGTTGATGGCATTCAAAATGCTTTGGGTGCGGGGTTCTAGGTGCTGTCGTAGCAGTTGGCGTTGTTGAGGACTGTCTTTACTTCTGGCTGTAACCTTGGCAATGCCTACCGAAAATTCGGCTTCTGTTGAAAACTCAATAGGAGTTTGCAAAAAGTCTTTGATTTCATTAAATAATTTACTAAAGTAACTGGGTTTGAGCTGTATGCTGATCGCTTCTAGGCTTTCACAGACTGACCTAGCGATGCTGAGTAAAATGTCACTGACATCAACATCTACCATGTCTAGGTCTTGAGAGGACTCAAAATAAACAACATGAAATTGCTGTTTCTCCAAGTCGGCTTTAAGTCTTAACAACTCAGTAGACTTACCACAGCCAATATGACCAGTAAACAATTGACAGGTAGGTTCATCTGGTGACAGACGGGTAATGGTTCGTCCTAAAGCTTCGATAATCTTTCCTCCCCTGACAGCGGAAAAATCGATATAGTATGGATGGTCTTCTGGATTCCCCATATCTAAGGTTTTAGCTGGGTTACACGCTTTGAAAAATCTTGGTAGATGCAGTTCCATAAATTAACCTCCCACCGTTGTGGTGATGGTTGTGGTTTACAGAAGGCGGTTAGAAAGCCCACTCCTTCAACAGGGTGATATAGAAAGCGTCGCCAGTGATTAGTCTTTTGTAAAAGACTAATCATTAATCACTGACCCATCCCACGACTAAGGTACGTGGGATGAGTTAACTATAGAGGACTGATTAGGCACCAATGCCTTTTCCCATCAGACTGATGGAACCTGTTAAGTATAAAACGTGGGAACCTAGTAGTGGTTAAATTAAAAAAAGTATTTGGTGCTCAGTCAGCAATTGCAAAGTTCAAACCTTGTCGTTACCCAGATTTTTGGGTAGATTGGCGTGAAGCGATCGCGCAATGCGCAAAAAACGCCCACGCGCCAATTGTTAGGCTTACTTCAAGTCATAAATGTACTCTGTCGATTGATCGGTAGTAGATGACCAACATCGCATCAGTCTCTCAATCACAATTGTCTAATCGACGCAAACAACTGCGACGGACACGCCGGATTCAATTTTATCAAAGGATTTGGCGTACACTTTTGGTGGGCGGTATCGCTGGAAGTTTACTCTGGGCAATAACTTTACCAGATTGGATGATTCGTCACCCAGAACAAATCGAGATTCAAGGGAATTATTGGCTTTCTGCTGAAGCGATACGCTCCCTGCTGCCTTTATCCTATCCCCAGTCTTTACTACAAGTACAACCCCAAGTCCTTGCCGAGTTTTTGGAATCTGAAGCTCCTATTGCTTCGGCTAATGTTAGCCGTCAACTAATACCACCAGGATTGACAATACAAGTTAGAGAGCGTCAACCAGTGGCTATTGCTGACCAGAGTAAGCTCCAAACCAAAAAAACTAAAAACTCTACCCCAACCTTGGGTTTAGTCGATGAGCAAGGGATCTGGAGCCCCAAGAGCAGTTACGAACCACTCTCGGCCAACCTGAAGTTGCCGAAGTTGAAAGTGATTGGTCAAAATTCCGATTATCGCCCTTACTGGTTCGATGTTTATCAAGCTGTGAGTCATTCGGCTGTCACAGTTTTCGAGATCGATTGGCGAAATCCAGCCAACTTAATTCTAAAAACCGAGTTAGGAAATGTACATTTAGGTCCTTACAGTGAACACTTTTCCACGCAACTGAGAGTTCTAGATCAGATGCGAGAATTGCCGAAGCGCACACAAAAGAGCAAAATAGCTTACATTGACCTGCAAAACCCAGACTTACCATCGATTCAAATGATCACAGACCATAACAGTGTGGAATCCAGAGTTAAATAACGATAAGCGTTGAAGGTCAGACAAGTCTACATCCCTACTCA
>NZ_JAAHIG010000604.1:0-3244 GCF_010692305.1 Moorena sp. SIO4G3
TCATCTGAGGAGGGTAAACTTGCGCTCCTATCATCAACGGGATCTGCTATGTGCAGCGTAGTGGATCCCAGTTGAACATGCTGCACCATGACTTTCCACCTCACCCAAGGGTCTATGGTTATTTCCGTAAATGGCAACCGCTTTGGGTATGGGCTGAGAATCCATGGCCAATTGCGTCATCCACTCCGATCACAAATGGGAGGTGAAGAAGACTCCAGTGTGGCGCTCGCGTAGCGTCGGTCTTTGCCCGAATCGCCAATTAATGACTCGCCGACTGGCTTGTTGAGGTTTTGTTTACAAATCAGCTCTAATTCTTGATCACTGATGTTTTATGCGATAGAATCAGCTGTAGTACTTAAATCAATCTAGGAACCTAAACGTTATGGCTGATAGTGAGGGAGTTAAGAGCGCTGTCATTCTACGCAGTGAAGAGGATTTTGGAGGCACACCTGATTTCTTGTCTGGGTCTTCAAGTAAGAGGAGCAAGAAAAAGAAGAAGAAGAAGCAGGCAGCAGGTTTAAAGCCTCTTGAGAAGGCTGTGTTTAAACAAGCAAAGCGTCTCGATGAGGCAAGTAAGATCTATAAGGATCGCCATGAGAAGTCCAATCGTAAGAAGAAAAATGGTTGGATCAAGGATTTTGGAAAGAACTATACCAAGAGTATGTCTAAGTTAATGAAATTTTAGTTTGGTTTCTGCTCTACCCTTAACTTCGATGTAATGGGTCAGTTAATGGCTATGTTGAAGGCAAAAAAGGTTTGAGTTCTTCAAAAGTTTTTGGAATGTTCATTACATCAGTTTGAAGTTTTTGAGAAGGGCAGAGCTGGGCATGATACAACTTTTGACAAAGCTTGCTAAAATTTAGTTAGGAGAACGTCCATGAGTACACTTCAGAAAGAAAACACCATTATCCTAGACATGGGATCGGCAAAGAAGGATGATATTAAAGATTTGCAATATGGTGAGGGTAGGCTTTTTAAGAGGATTGCTAGGGCCATTGAAGAATTGAAGCAGAGTGGTGAAGTTGCAGAAAATGCTCAACCAGTAATTGTTGTGGTGAAGAAGAAAAACGATAAAGATTGGTAAGTTTTTAATCGATCTTGAGAAGTAATACGAATTTCCGTCATGGGTTACACTGAGTTGCTAACTCAAGTCCGCTTGACTTTCACCCAAGATTGAGTCCGCCTTTGGCAAAGCTATTGTTATTGGCTACTTCAATTAATCTGCATCGGGGGCTTTATGCCCCATCTAACCAGGTTAATTGAAGATATATAGGAACCTCTATTTCTTGTACTGGTAATGTTCAAGTAGACTCGTGAACTCCCCCAACTTAATTCGTTTAAGTTGGGGTTTCTAGCGTGGCCCTAGGCCACGCTACGGGAACACGGAAGAATGCCGAAGGTGCCCTTGACCTAGCCGAATTATATTCGCCACGGGTGGCACCTCAACTTATACCAAATCCGGTTGCCATACCCCCTTAATAAATAGACCTCTCCAAAAACCTGAAAGTATCTCAGTAACTGGTTTTCAGAGCTCAAATTCACCAAGTCAATTAAACCGTTGAATTAACGCGCTCAAAGGCTTGCGGCACTGGTTCCGCCGAGTGAGAAGCGAAAAGTTTTGAGATTAGTTGTTTACAGAGCATATCGAATTGTGAATAACTGCGACCAAGATATGCCCACCTCCAAAATGCCTAACTTCACCGCAGGCACAATCTTTGTGGTAAAATGAACTCGTACACAGTTGTGTACTAACCAGTAGACATCGAGGGTTCTTTGAAGGTTTTTGCGAGATGAACCCATAGGTGTTGGTTTTACTCCGAAAGGCGCTCGTTACGACGTCCCCCAGAAGCATTGAAAGCTGAGCCATGATTGCCATGAATATCACTGTCGGTGACCTCATGCTCAGTTTCAGGATGCTCAGGCACAGGAGCTTGATATTTTTTTCGTTTACGACAATGATAAATCGTACGGAAACCATGGTATAGAGTGCTATAGCGGTGGTGAGGGTACACATCCTCACTCCCACATCATGGACATGGGTGGGAAAATAGTTCGATCATACAACCACCATTGCTGTAAAGGCTTCTATTAACTCCAGCATGCCCCTATTTCATGACCTGCAAGGCTTTTCTCCTTCACATTCGACGGAACCAGTAGCCTATTTGGTCTTCAATTGATAATTTTTGTGAAGCACCTGCCCCAGGCTTAATTAGCCGGACTTTTTGATTTTGAATTTTTTCTTGATGTTGACGATGTAATAACTTGGTTTGTTCTATCAGTTGAGAGAGTTGTTGATGATTTAATCAAGCGCAATCGTTTGGTTTGTTTAGGATTTTTATGGATATAATTACAAGTGTAGCTCATTTTGATGTTAATAAAAATTAGTTATTATTTTAATAATAAACCATAAATATATTTATTTTTTGGATAGGTCTATTTAATACGTTTTTTATTTGGATTATAATCATCAGCATTATTGTATTTATTCAGACTAAATTATGTATAGGTAAGTAAAACCAACTTTACTAATGATTAGTATTATACTTTTATAAGTGATTGTCAAGGGTTTTGATTTTTTTTGTTTGGAGGTAATTTGATAATGAATTTACAAAAAGCATTCGCGTAGCGATGCTGTTGAAAAATCTGCTAATTAAAAGAGCTATATCAGCGCGCAATTACCGTCAATCTAATAACAAAGGCAATAGGAAACAGGGTGCATCTTTGGTTAAATGTTTGAGAATATACTGAGGTAGCAACAAGTCGCTTTATCAGGTCTCCCACTCTCAGATTTGGGCATTACAAAAAGGCGATTGGCCGTAGGCCACGCTACGCTCCGGAAGCTTCGCTTCCGCATTTAAGAGGTTTTAAGCATTTTGAATCTCAATCGCTATTGTACTGATAATTAAGCCCACCTACTTATTTAGGAAATAGGTAATAGGAAATATAGCGTTTATTATAGCTAAGAGGTACACAGGATTGTTTCCGTGCGCCCTAAAACCAGAAACTCTGTACCTAAGGAAATTGAAAACCGCTATATAACTATACCAATCCGTGTAGGAATTGTGAGAATTTTTATTCCCTTTTCCCTACTTCCTGTTCCCTGTTCCCTGTTCCCTGTTCCCTGGGGAGCAGGTCTTGCGTTGCTGAAACATTAGTACTATGTCCCATTAGCGGAAGCAATTACCCATGAGGGGGCTATAGATAATGTACAAATATAAATAAGTAAATGCTCCCCCGATTACCA
>NZ_JAAHIG010000605.1:0-3241 GCF_010692305.1 Moorena sp. SIO4G3
AGGTTCATTCTCATACACATTGATAATCTTATGACGTAAATCAATAGAATAAGGTCTCACTTTTTTCTTGGTTTGGCTCAAATTATAATATCTTGATTATACCTCACTAGATCTGAAAAGGCTGTATCACTTGTATTTGTCAAGTAATATTTGATATTATCATCATCGGGCAATTGATCTATATCTTTATATTTGGCCAGCATATATTTATGCCAGTCAGCATAGATCTGTTCTCGCATCATGCCAATTTTTGCTAGGGCGCGATCATATTCTTGCTGGCGCAGGTTTAGGGTATTGAGTTGGTCAGCAATTTCCTCGGGTAGGGTTGTTTGTTCCAGGGACTGGGCATCAGTTGACAGAGACTTATTTCCCACCGGCATCACTCGCCAGAGCAACCCGGCAGACTCTCTGGAAAAGCCAGTTTCGTGTCGCGCCTGCTCGAATCTGGGGCCAACATCGAGCTGCTCCCCCTGGAAGCGCTCATTCAATTCCAGAGCTTCCAACTGTTCTTCGATAATTTCACGGTGTTCGGGGTTACCGCTCAATTGAGAAGCCAGGTAAGCGGCCAGAGCTTCGGTGGGGCTATTACCCACAGCAATGGTGGGTTTTGCCAGTTGGGGTACCGGGTCTTGCAAAGAGCCCGTTGCCTTAAAAGTCAAGCGACTGTAGCAAAGCATCCCTTCTAGAGTTGCTGGATTATCTATTTCATCTATATTCCAACCGAACACCTCTTTTATTGATGCCTTGAGGGTTTGAGGATCTTCCCTTGAATGCTCCTTAAGGAATTGCGTGAAGTAATCTTTGTCAGTAGAACTATACCAACCGATCACATCATATTGCAAATCTTCGGGGGGAGATTGCTGGGTGCAGTCGGGGTCGTGGAAACCAAAAACACTGCGACAGTTGGGATAGAAGGCCGCAAAAGTGGCCTTTTCGTTGTCTAAACTGGTAAGTTGGCTGAATGGTCCCATGGCTGACAATGCTTCGATGTATTCCCCATCACCTCCAAGCTGCCACTCGCTCAATTCCAGCTTGCGACCCAGATACCGAAAGGGGCGGCGATCGCGATCTTCTCCTGTCGGATCGTGGAGAATATTGATAGTATCATCTTGCTTTTCACAATCAGCATAGAGATAGTCACTTTCCACCACCCACTGCTTATCTGGCAAGTTACCGCCCCGACGCATAATCAACCAGCGGTTGGGCACTAGGGGAAATTGAATGCTGCCATCATCTTCCACTTGACCTTGAGTTAAGGCATCCGGTAGAGCCCAATGGAGGTGGATGCCCGGTTTCAGGTTCAAGTTGAGATTTACAAAAGGCGGAGACAATACGGTGTCGCTGATATAGGGATTGTCATTATTGACCGGTCTTTGATCCCAATAGGGAAGCTCGGAGTAATCTGTCATCTGATCGACAACAGATTGCGGTTGCTTTAAGAAAAGCGCGTCTAGATGAATGGGGACTAGGAGAGTATTGGTCATCTGTATTCCTTTAGGTCTGTAAACTTTCCCCACTAAGGAGATTCAAACTTCCAACTTCCAACTTCTAACTTCAAATTCCAGACTATAATAAAGTTGGCCTTTTAAGACTTCGGGTGTCACCCCCGGGTAATTGACAATTCACAATTCAAACTATAGAATTGTCCGAATCATTTTGAATTAATAATTTTTAATTTTGAATTGTCGCGAACGCGACAATCCATCGCCCGCTTTTGAGCTGGGCTGGAAACGGGCTTTTTTTTGTCTGAGCATGTTGACGTTTTAGGGGGCGGTCGTGATCAGACCCGCGCTCTTGAGTTTTGTCTTGCTGCTCCATATGTAATCCCAAATCATGTTCCCATACCCCCGTGATCTGATCCTGCTGGCGAAATATAACTTAACATTCAAACCACTGATTCTGGGTGCATCGCTATTATTGAGCAATGTTACCGCCCTGTGCTGACTCTCTCAATAATTTGTTACAAAAATTTTAAAAATATGCTATAATTTTATATTTTTTATGGTATACTTAAAGTGTGGAAATTCAAATCCACGGGAAGAGCCAGCCTAAGAGTTTTCCTAGGCCACAGGCTGGCTCTGGGTACCCCTTAAAGTAAAGGAGATAACTTATTATTATGTAGTAGTGCGCCTCGTTCTAGCTACCTGTAGTGGGCAAAACCTTGCCCACCCTACCCATGGATTCTGTGCGTAAGTCCTGGGTTAACAAAAAGGCACCTATAAATGACTAGGTACCTTGAGCAGACCAAATATAAACTATCAACAACTATTGAAGGAATCAGAAACAGTAGTCCATGCTTGTCTCCTCGACTAACTGTTCCCTTACTTAATACAATAAAAGAATTAAATAGGTAATGCATTCACGTTTTATGCTAACTTACTTGCCAAGTTTAGAAAAAGCAAATGCACAATTACGCTATCACTATTGCTGAAAACTGCCAAACTTGCTTCGAGGTTGTCTATCGGTGTGAACTTACACTATCTGATTGACTGACAAATAGGCGTCGATGTAGGTTGGGTTGAAGTATGAAATCCAACAACCACAACCGATTGCGTTCGGTGTCCTTCCTCCACCCAACCTACGGTATTTCAACAGCTTCCAAAACTTTTGTCAATCAACTACATCTAAGTTAACCCAATCAATTTGAATTTGTAACTTATTCGTAAGCATATGCGCTACGCGCAGGCTACGCCAACAGCTATCAGCTAATGCGCTACTTGAGGTGCTACTTGAGGTGCTATCAGCCAAAGGCTGACGGCTGACGGCTGACGGCTGACGGCTAAATGCTTACAAGTATTCTACAGTTTACCCCAAAATGGCGGGAGAGCCGCACTGTTAACAAAAAGGCACCTATAAATTACTAGGTGCCTTGAGCAGACCAAAAACTATCAACAACTATTGAAGGAATCAGAAACAGTAGTCCATGCTTGTCTCCTCGACTAACTGTTCCTTTACTTAATACAATAAAAGAATGAAATAGGTAATGCATTCAGGTTTTCTGCTAACTTACTTGCCAAGTTGAGAAACAGTAAATGCCTAATTATACTATGACTATTGCTGAAAACTGCAAAACTTGATTTGAAGTTGTCTATCGGTGTTAACTTTCACTATGGTGGTAAGCATTCAGCTGTCAGCTGTCAGCTATCAGCTGTTGGCGTAGCCTGCGCGTAGCGCATTAGCTAAATGCTTACACTTAACTTAGTTACAAACGGGCTTTCCGTTCTATCTCTAAAATCTGCTT
>NZ_JAAHIG010000606.1:0-3190 GCF_010692305.1 Moorena sp. SIO4G3
TTCTGGGATGGGAACAACGGTTTCTGAATACCCCACTTTCTCTTGGTATATGCCCTGTATAGAATATGCATCAGGGCATGATTTAAAGTTTGTGCTGAAAGATGCCAATGGAAAGGAGCTTTACTCAGTCAAGTATCCCTTACCCGATAAGGTAGATGCTGGAATTAGGAGTATAACGCTTCCTCCCTTTGTGAACCTACCTCCGTTAGAAGTTAATCAGAAGTATTACTGGCAGGTAGGATTGATTGATCCCGGCGACTCGTCAAAAAATATCTATATTGATGGTGGGGTCAAGCGAGTTGAAGAAGATCCAAACCTTGTGCAGCGTCTAAACCAAGCAACCCCCCAAAAGCGTGTTGTGATCTACGCAAATGATCGGCTTTGGTACGAAACATTAACCACTCTGGTAGAGTTGCGAAGGCAGAGCCCCAATGACGAGAACTTGGCAGAAGCTTGGCACAAACTGCTGACTTCCGTCGGGTTAGGTAAAATTCGCGAAAAAGCCTTGTTCTTGTTTGAACAAGCCAGTAGGACTAACAACTAAATAACGAAATATATTAGGTTATTAATACCTGTATGAATACAACGTATGAATACAAATCGGTATAATAACACTCAAGACCCTGACCAACAAGAGATTCTCAGTCCTATAGCCCAAATTATCGAACAAGACTATCAAAGGTTCCCAGCTGACCAAACTTATAGCATCTACGCCTCAGACGTCTATTTTAAAGACCCCCTCAACCAGTTTCGCGGGCTTGAGCGTTACAAACAAATGATTGCTTTTATCAATCGCTGGTTCCTCGAGCCCCATCTAGATTTGCAACACATTTCCGAGTCAGGAGATACAATTAACACCCGCTGGACTCTGAGCTGGACTACGCCATTACCCTGGAAACCTCGAATGACTATTCCTGGCTGGAGCGAGTTAAAGCTGAATGCTGAGGGATTAATTGTTTCTCATATAGATTATTGGGACTGTTCACGCCTGGACGTACTGAAGCAGCTTTTGTACAGTAATGTAAAGTAAATAAATGTAAACTTTTCTCAGAACAGCTGGAGCATACCATGCGCGTAATTTTGATGACCGGTAAAGGAGGAGTAGGAAAAACCTCTGTAGCCGCTGCTACTGGCTTGCGTTGTGCCGAGTTAGGCTACAAAACCCTAGTTCTGAGTACTGACCCAGCTCACTCCCTAGCAGATAGTTTTGATATTGAACTAAGTCACGACCCCCGATTAGTCCGCCCCAACCTTTGGGGAGCAGAACTTGACGCTCTGATGGAATTGGAAGGAAACTGGGGAGCGGTTAAGCGTTACATTACCCAAGTGCTGCAAGCTAGGGGCTTAGATGGGGTACAGGCAGAAGAATTAGCCGTTCTTCCTGGTATGGATGAAATTTTCGGTCTCGTCCGCATGAAACGTCACTACGATGAAGACGAGTACGATGTTCTGGTTATTGACTCAGCTCCTACTGGTACTGCGCTACGGTTACTGAGCTTACCAGAAGTCAGTGGCTGGTATATGCGCCGTTTTTATAAGCCACTACAAAGTATGTCAGTTGCTCTGAGACCTTTGGTTGAACCGTTATTCAAACCCATTGCTGGCTTTTCTTTACCAGATAAAGAGGTCATGGATGCTCCCTATGAGTTTTATGAACAAATTGAAGCCCTAGAGAAGGTACTCACTGACAACCAACAAACATCAGTGCGTCTGGTCACTAATCCTGAGAGAATGGTGATTAAGGAGTCCTTACGAGCTCATGCTTACTTAAGCCTATACAACGTTGCCACTGATCTAGTTGTTGCCAATCGGATTATTCCTGACCAAGTAACTGACCCATTTTTCCAACGCTGGAAAGAAAATCAGCAACAGTACCGCCAGGAAATTCACAACAATTTCCGCCCTTTACCCATTAAAGAAGTTCCCCTCTATTCCCAAGAGATGTGCGGTATTGAGGCATTGGAGCGTCTCAAAGAAACCCTCTATGGTTCAGAAGATCCCACTCAAGTTTATTACCAAGAAAATACCATTAGAGTTATACAGCATCAAAATGAGTACAGCCTAGAACTCTATCTACCTGGTATACCCAAAGACAAAATACAGCTTACTCAAACAGGAGATGAATTGAATGTTCGCATTGGTAACCATCGGCGCAATTTAGTCCTCCCCCAAGCTTTAGCAGCCCTAAAACCTTCAGGAGCCAAGATGGAAGAGGATTATCTAAAAATCAAATTTGCCACTGGTGCAGTTAAGATTTGATCATGCCTTGTAGAATTGGAGTCAATCTACAAAGCACTGAATTAACCCTTTCTTAGATCCTGAGCCATTTGGAGGAAAGGATCCAGGCTGGAGTCAGGGCGACGGCGTTGAGAGGTTACCTGACCGTTTTGTCCTGATGTAGCTCCAGACTGGGAAGCAGGCTCAGAGGTGGCCATAGGTGTCTCATTTTGGGAAAGGGTCGCTTTATCTGTAGCAGAGATCTCCTCTATCACTTCACCCCTTAAAATAGCAGTTTTGGTCTTGGGATAGGATTTCTTGACCTTAACGCCGCTGCGCATATAGTCAATGTTTCCCATTGTTTTGGCTTCATCTGTGTCCAAGAAAAACTCTTGGGACTGGTTAGCTTCTATGGACTGTGCCATGTCCTGGCTGTCCTCATCAACGTACTTGGTCTGAGAGTTGAACAAATTAAAGAGTGCCATAGTTAATTTTTCCTGCCTCTAGATAGTCTCTTGTTACTTTATGTTAACTATTATAAATATTTATATCATAAATCTTTTGTAAAAACTGATATCAACACAAAAAAACCTCAGCCACTTACAGAGGATATACTCTGTAAGTGGCTGAGGGAATTAGTTAGGGTGCATCTAGTACTTCTGTATCCAGCTGGGTTGTCACCCCATCAGGCAGCCAAATTAAAGATGGGGTGGAACCCCGCGCTTATTCAAAGCGGTAGGGAACGCACACCAAGAGAGTGATTGCTTACAGGGCAGATGCCTAGGGCATATCGCCACCACTGGCTATAAGTTTAGCTGGCCGGTAAAAGAAGCCCCACATCCTGATGCGTAGCATAGGTGTGGGATGAATTTTACACAGAGTCCTTGGGATCGGGAAAGCGAGCTATTAAACTTCTAAGTACCTCAGATTGGTTCATTCCTCTCTTCTCTGCCTCTTGTGCTAATTTTTTCTT
>NZ_JAAHIG010000607.1:0-3232 GCF_010692305.1 Moorena sp. SIO4G3
GTAGCGATTCATTTTCTTCAGCAGTTCCGCCAGGGGAAAGGAATACTGGCGCACTAGGGGCTGTAGATTGTCAGGGGGTGAAGCTACTACTTGCACAGAGCCTGCGATCGCAATTTCTGGTCTAGGGGTACCCGGGGGTAAGGTCTGATACTGAGTTTCTGCTGCTGGTGGCCAACTCTTACCATTCAAGCCTTGCTTGAGCAGAGTGCCAGCTTTGAGGGGTAAGCTCTCGAAATTCATATAAAACTTACCCACAATCACCAAATTACCGGTTACTTGCTTGATTCCTAACTGATTTAACTGGTTGCCTACTACTATGGCTTCTTCCCAGACAAAAAACGGGTCTTCTGACCCTTCAACCACTAGGTCTCCTTGTAGCACCCCGTTCTCAATCGGTCCGGTGGCGCTAAATTTGGTAATGAATTGGTGGTCAGGACCAAGAGTAGAAAGAGCGGCTAGGGTGGTGGCTGCTTTGGTAAGGGATGCTGCGGGTAAGGGAATAGTGCCTTGGTGATTAGCTAAGAGGGTATCTCCTGATTCGATCCATATGCCTTGATTGGTCTTAGTCATCCCTTTGGCCGATAATCCTTTCAGGTATTGGTCAACACTCTGTTGGCTTCCTGGATTAGGATTCGTTTCCGCAACGGTTAGGGGTTGATCAGGCTTTTGGATCACCTTTAGTGCATTCTCTGGTTCTGAGGACTTGGAAGCATCTGGATCAGGAGATGGGGAATCCGCCCCATTACATCCAATTAGTAGTGCTAGGAGTAGTGTAGACAGTGTAGCAGTTACATATTTATATAGCATTTTTATTTTAGTTGTGAACATACTCCTTTAGGCAAGAGGCAAGAGGCAAGAGGCAAGAGGCAAGAGGCAAAAGGCAAGGGTGTATCTCACTTTTGTAAATTTTGCGTAGGGTGCGTTAGGGGTGGGCTCGCCCTGATTTTCTACCTCTTCGCCACCATTGAAATAGCCCACCCCGTAACGCACCACCGAGTCAAACAGCAAAAATGAGATGCACCCAAAGGCAATAGGCAAAAGGCAAGAGGCAAGAGGCAAGAGTAACCCACCCCTAACCCCTCCCAGGAGGGGAAATAGCTCCAGAGTTTTATAGGAAAATAAAAAAAGACCTTCTTAGTTTACATCTCGAATACCAATTTTACCCCATTGCAAAATATATCATGAAACCAAATGCTTATTTAGGATAAGACCAAAAAATCCTCCGATCTCTTTCCTGATTTTGCCTTTTATATCTTGCCTTTTGCCTTTTATATCTTGCCTTTTGCCTATTGCCTATTGCCTTTTGCCTTTAATCTTAGTTTCACATTTAAACTGAAAATGCTATATCTTTTCCTCTAACTGTTTAAGTTTCAAATTTACTTCCAAATCATCCCGTCCCACAATAGTTTCTATGTTACCGAGGCGTTCTTCTATTTGTTGAACTTGATTAGGAAGAAGGGTTTTATCGGACTTGTTATGAGAGTGCCAAACAAAAGCGGTGCTACTTGCTGCGCCCCCGATCACAATCATCGGTATGGCTAACTTATATTTGCCTGGGGCAAAAATCATACAAATCGCTAACATTCCAGTAGCATAAGACCAAATTTGTTTGGTGGTCATCGCACGGATATTAAGAGATTTCTCGAATTCGGATTGTTGTTGATAAGTCATAGTTTAATAAAGGGAATAGGGAGTAGGGAATAGGGAATCGGGAGTGTGGAACAGGCATCTTGCCTGTATCGGGCATCTTGGTGGAATGGGCATCTTGCCTGTATCGGGCATCTTGGTGGAATGGGCATCTTGCCTGTATCGGGCATCTTGGTGGAATGGGCATCTTGCCTGTATCGGGCATCTTGGTGGAACGGGCATCTTGCCTGTATCGGGCATCTTGGTGGAACGGGCATCTTGCCTGTTACAATTCCCAGGCGGGCAGGATGCCCATTCTACTGATATTGATCGGAAGATTCAGCAATGACTTAAGCTGATAGCTGATAGCTGATAGCTGATAGCTGATAGCTGACCGCTGACCGCTGATCGCTTCATGCCATCACCTATTACTAATCTTTCAAGAGTTCTGATCCATGGTCAGTAATATTTTCAAGACTCCCCGCTGCTGGGCATGGTTAAAGGCGGTTAACCCTTCTTCAACTGGGTAATGAGCTTGGATTAGGTAGTTGACATTTACTTTATCTTGTGATAATAAATCAATGGCTGGTTTAAACGGACCGCAACGGGAACCGATTAGAGTAATTTCGTCTACTACCAGAGACGAGGCATCAAAGGTTAGGTTGCCAGCATAGGTACTTTTTAATACCAGGGTACCTCGTGGGCGCAAGGCTCGACGGGCAAGGGCAAAGCCTTCGGGGTTGCCAGTACACTCCACTGAGATATCGAAACTACCGTTAGTGATGGCATCGGCAAAGCCTACCTTAATTCCTCTGGCTTCTAAATTGGCCAATTTCTCGTGATGACGGCCAATTACTAGCAAATCGCAGCCCGTTAGGGCTAGGGTTTGTGCCACCAGTTGTCCGAGCTTACCATCTCCCACTACTACCACTTGTTGATCGGGAGCAACCCTGATTTGTTCCTGAATTTCCAGAGCAGCAGCCAAGGGCTCAGTAAAGGTGGCAGCATCAGTAGAAATAGTATCGGGTAACCGATGTAAGTTTTTTACGGGCAAGGTCAGATAGTCAGCAAAGGCTCCGTTTCGGTTAACAATACCTAAGACAGTACGGTTTTGGCAGTGAGTCGGTTGTCCACTTCTACAAAATCGACACTCACCACAGGCGGCATTAATTTCTCCCACCACCCGCTGGTTGACTAAATTCTCTGGTCCATCTTCCACAACACCAACAAATTCATGACCTAATATACCTTTGTAGGGGTAATAGCCTCGGATTAGTTCCAAATCCGTGTTGCATATCCCCGCACGCAACACCCGCACTAAGGCTTCATCAGAAGGTGGTGATGGCACAGGTAGGTCAGTGCGCACTTGCAGTTGCTGGTTTTCGAGCCAGAGTCCTTTCATTGTTGGTTGTTGTGACAAGATTGAGAAATTAGTTCCTATTTCCCATCTTAATCGGTGGCATTACTGAAGTGGAGTAGGCTAGAAATCCTACCAATTTCGGAAATTACTACTACACATCGATTTCATCTCCCTATCTCCCTATCTCCCCATCTCCCCATCTCCCCATCTCCCCATCTGCCCATCTCCCCATCTCCCTATCTCCCA
>NZ_JAAHIG010000608.1:0-3162 GCF_010692305.1 Moorena sp. SIO4G3
GTCTTAGTTTGATAACGTTCTAATAATTGCTGATGGGCTTCGGTGATTGATAATCCTAACTCTGGTTGCAGCAGATTACGGGCTAAATCATGTAATAGGTCATGGAGGCGATAGTTAGTGTCTTGGGTACTAGAGACTCCTGGTAGTAATAACGCTTTTTGTTTTAAGTAGAGTAACGTCTTTTTGGCTTTAAATGAATTACAGTTCCATAACGTTGTCGCCATGGTTTCAGTAATGGTGACATCCTCCGGCAGTACCCCTAACCAAGCAAATTTTTTCAATCTCTCGGGGGATAATCGCTTTAAACTGAGATTAAAGGAAGCGACAAGACTGTAGTTTTTGCGCTTGGCGTCACTTGGCTCTTCTTCTGCTTCTAATCGATCCAAGGCTTCTAAGTCAGCAATTTCAGCTTGTAACTCACCCAGTAACTCTTCCCAAGAGAATCCATCCCTAACTTGGGCAGCCGCTAATTCTAATCCTAGGGGTAAGTAGCCGACAGTTTTGGCTAAGGTTTTAGCATAGTCGAGTTCTTGATTAGTTAACTGGTTGCTTACAGCAATTTTCGCCCCCCTAGCCCCCCAACTTTGGGGGGAACTTGAGTTAAAGTCCCCCAGAATTGGGGGATTTAGGGGGCTTGCAGCTAAAGGGAGTGAGGTCGATTCAATTGAGTTAAAGTCCCCCAGAATTGGGGGATTTAGGGGGCTTGCAGCTAAAGGCAGTGAGGTCGATTCATCTGAAAACAGCTGTAAACAAGAGGTTAATAACTTCAAGGATTGATTTGGAGTCATCACGTCTAAATCATAGCGAATCGCACCTTTAACCGGAGCTTCTCTTGTGGTCACTAAAACCCGACAGCCACCACCGGCTACTCGAAAGGGTTCAACATGGTCAGGATGCCAAACATCATCCACGACTAGCAAGGCTTTTTTATCGGATAATAACGTTCTTAATTGTAAAGAAGCGCTATCAATATTAATCGGTTTGAAGTCATAATCTCCTAATGCCTGTATCCACGTACTTAGAAAGGATAAAATATCAGGTTGCTGACCTAAGCTTGCCCAAAAAATCCCATCAGGAAAATGGGATTGAACTTCTGGATCATGGGCTAAGGCGGCAGTAATGGTGGATTTCCCAATGCCTCCTAAGCCATAGATGGCACTAACAACTAAGGTGCCAGCTCTAGCGGTTTCTTGGGATAAAAGCTTTTGTTTTAGTTGTTCGCTTACTTCCGGGCGTTCGACATAATACGGAGGTAGTGGGGGTGCTTGATTTATTCGAGTTTGTTTAACCTGCCTCCCAGGCGACTGCACTCAAGTATTATTATAATTAATAGTTTGGTCGCCTTTAATAATATTTTGGCTTCCTCCAATATTAGTATTATCTTTATTAATACTCTTCCCTTGGACGAAGTTACCCTGGTTATCTACTTTCTCAATGTTGTAATTGTCACGCTTAGCTTGGTGGGATTCCAAGGCTTTGTTAATGTCTTGAATAATTTCCTCTAAATTAGGCAAATCTTGAGCATTAACAGTAGTCACTAAATGCTCCATGGCTTGGGCAACTTCGGGATTTTGCTTCGCTGCTGTTTCTAGCTGCAATACCACTTCGGCATAATCGAGAGGTTGCTCTGGGACTTTCTCGATCGCAGTTACTGTCTCTGGAGACTGTTTTCTAAGGGATTCCAGAAACAACCGCTTAGGTGTATCCCAGAGAACTTGTCCGACATTTTCCCCAGTTTTTTCTATGGCTTTAATCGCCACCACCTTAGCAATAGCTAAAGCTGCACTTCCTATTACTTGCATACTTGAAAGAGATTACTCACAGTCTCCGTTTATTATAGTATTTTTCAATTGGGTTGAGCTATTTTAGAGTTAGTAGGGTGGGCAATGCTTACTAATGCGATCGCCACATGCTCTGATCTATCTCTTCACTGCCCACCCTACATCACTATTCTCTATTGTGATTAATTCGCGTGGTGGGCAGTGCTTACTAATCCTATCTCCAGCTGCTGTGATCTATCTTTGGCACTGCCCACCCTACATCAATATTCTTCTTCTATTCCCTATTCCCTTTGTTATGGCATACATTCAACAGTAAAAACAAAGATTGCTCGGATTGATTCTGGAGTTAGTGTTGGATAGCTTTCCAATATCTGTAACTCTGTCCAACCAGCAGCAAACAAGCCTAAAATAAACTCAACGGATAAACGAGTGCCTTTAACTACTGGCTTACCTAATAAAATATTGGGATTGGAATGAATGTAGTCTCTCCAATTCATGATGATTAGTTCTTGACTTATATTGATAATTAACTATTTTACAGCATTTATACATTCGGTGATGTACTTTAGCAAAGGGAGTCGGGAGTCGGGAGTAAGGAGATAGGGTTTGACGTTTTTTTTATAACTGATTAGTCTCCAATTTTAATTTTAAAAAACCCTTATATATTCTATCAGGTAAACCGATTTTTTATATATTACCTGTTCCCCGTTCCCTGTTCCCTGTTCCCTGCTCTATCAAAAAAATATCCACTGAAAAGTACTGTAAAAACTACACATATTTGAGTACATAAATAGCAAAACACTATATTTGTAAATAAATGTAAAAACTTTTATTTAACCCTTGCATTTTTTTCAGGAGTTATCTATACTAGAAAATGTAACGACTGAAACTAATAACCGCGCTGGTCACAACCTTAATCAACATCAGCGCGGTTTTCCTCCCTCCTAAAAAGGAGTTACTTCCATCATGCAAAAAAATATCACAATCATCAATCCTGGCTGGGTACATCTCAGTAAGCGTTCAGCTTACGGCGGTTTGCATAACTATCAGGTACACAGAATTGTTTTCCTTCTTCCCTGTTCTCTGCTCCCTGCTCCCTGCTCCCTAAAAACCCAGAACGAAAGTACCTCACCGAATTGCAACCCGCTGTATGGGCGATGGGCACGCTAGCTGACGGCCAACGGCTGACAGCTGACAGCTGACAGCTGACTGCTGACTGCTGAATAATTAAATTTTACGAGAGTAAAAAAACAGGAATATATTTCGACGAATAAAAAAAGAAAAAGGGAAATAATAGCATACAATAGTGAAAATATCGTCTACTATAAGAGTAAGATAGAGCTTAACTGCTTCCGGGAAAAACACTGTCAAGTGCCCGGGA
>NZ_JAAHIG010000609.1:0-3210 GCF_010692305.1 Moorena sp. SIO4G3
TTCAATGATTGCTTCTATCACTTTTTTTCGGAGATCGTAACTATAGGGTTTGGGCATCGGTAATGGGATTGCTGTGTCTCAAACACTACTTCTAGTCTATGTCCTAACCGCTCTGGCGGCTGCTATATCATCAACTAGTAAAAGCTGCGCTAGTCAAGGAAAGATGGTTGATTACGGATGACCCCCTCATTGTAGAAGCTGGCAAACGTAAGATTCAAGTGGATTTGGGAGCTGAACGGTTAATTGCTGCTGAAAAAGATGGTGAAAAAATTGCTGTAGAAATAAAAAGCTTTATTGGTGTCTCAACGCTTCATGATTTTTACCAAGCTTTGGGGCAGTTTAGTTTTTATAAGTTTGCGCTTGAAAAAAAGATGCCTGAGCGAACATTATTTTTAGCGGTACCCCAGGTGCGCTTTCCGTTGGCGAATTAAATTCGCCACGGGTCGCACCTGATGATACCTATGACGATTTTTTCAAGGAAGACTTTATTATGGAAATCCTGGCTCGCTATCAGGTGAAAATGTTGGTGTATCGGATAGAAGAAGCAATTATTGAGCGATGGATAAAGTAGGGAAGTATAAGTCAATTGTTCGTCAAATCACCATCGAAACCGGGAAGCTGGGTGAGCGTCCTGATGATCAGGTTAAGAGTCAGATTATTTTAGATGATGAGAGGGGACACTACCTGCTTTATTTTAATGGATGGCGTGGCTCTAAACGAACTTACGGTTGTTATTTACATATTGATGTTAATAACGATGGGAAAGTTTGGGTACACTACGATGGCACTGATTTGCGTATTGCTGAGCAATTGGTAGAGCTATCAATTCCTAAATCAGATATTGTATTAGGATTTATCTCACCAATTAGGCGAGAAGATACCGGGTTTGCTATCAGCTAAGTCAATGGATGTACAAATGGGTTCCCGTAGCCTGACAAGCGGGTCAATCGCGTTTACAGCCTTTGAATCGGCGTTGCTGAATCAAGCACTGAATGCGCGATCATTTGGTTTTACTAAAGCCCCCTAAATCCCCCAATTTTGGGGGACTTGTCTTGATGCAGTCGCTCATGGGGGAAACCCCCAAGACCGCGCTGCATCGCTTGATAGTTTGGTTCCCCCCAGCGAGGGATTGCTCGCTGGGGGGCTAGGGGGGCAAAACCATACGCATAATCAGCAACGCCTTTGAATCTTGCGATGATCAAAGCGCGAGTGGCGGGGAAACTGCCACCAATGAAGCCAAAGTAGGGTGGGCAAATCGACAGTATTCGAGTACTAATGGTCAGATTCACAGTATTTGCCCACCCTACCACTTCGTACGGAGCGAGATAATTGCACCACGGGATAGCCCACCCTACCCCGATTCTCCCGATTCATACCAAGCCTAAGTAGGGTGGGCAAATCGACAGTATTCGAGTAACAATAGTCAGATTCACAGTAATTGCCCACCCTACAACTTCGTACGGAGCGAGATAATTGCACCACGGGATAGCCCACCCTACCTATCCCGATTCTCCCGATTCATACCAAGCCTAAGTAGGGTGGGCAAATCGACAGTATTCGAGTAACAATAGTCAGATTCACAGTAATTGCCCACCCTACCACTTCTCGCCGCCAGACCTTATGGTGATCAATTGCTCCACTACTATGAACCGATGAGTTTGGTGGGCAAATGGACACGTTGAGGTGAGGATAGGGTTCAAATTGAGGTATTTGCCCACCCTACTCCTTTGGCTAAGTAATGTTGATGAGTCAGCTAACTGAGAGTATTTCTGCTGATGATTTGGGAGATGTGCAAATACAGCTCGATAATGCTCCCACTGAAGTTAGAGAATTGGCACAAACCTTTGACGAAATGCTCGTGCGTCTGAATGATGCCTTAGAAAATCAACGGCAATTTGTTAGCAATGTATCCCATGAATTGCGTACTCCTTTAACCTTAGTCTCTGGCTATGTCCAAAGTACCTTACGTCGCGGTGCTAATTTGAGTCCACCTCAGCGCGAAGCCCTAGAAATTGCTTCTTCAGAAGCTGACCGCACTGTGCAAATGTTGCAGGATTTACTGGATTTAGCACGAGCAGATAGTGGTCATATACACTTCAATCTAGAAAGCTTTGTTCTAGATGACTTGGTCGAAGAAGTGGCTGAGATGGCAAGACAATATAGTAAGCGAGTTATTAAAGTAGAGAGTAATAAACCTGGGATTTGGGTCAAAGCTGATATCAATCGCCTCAAACAAGTCTTACTGAATTTGATTGATAATGCCGTCAAATACTCTAGTATCGATAAACCAGTCACTGTTAAGTTATCTCAGGTAGATGGCCGTGGCCGAATTGAGGTCTGTGATCGTGGTATTGGTATTCCTTTAAAACAACAAGCCCGTATTTTCGACCGCTTCTATCGGGTCGATGAAACTAGAACACGTTCTACAGGTGGCGCGGGTTTGGGACTATCTATTGTCAGGACTTTGGTCGAGGGGATGGGGGGGAATGTCAAAGTGCGATCGCAGTTAAACCAAGGCAGTATATTTACGGTTTGCTTACCGTTACAGTGCTAGGAAATACTGCAGGGCATCAGGAATTATGTATCTAGCAATTCTACGACAAGTGAGGTACACAATTTCTAGATTTTAGGGAACAGGGAACAGCGATGCAGCGAGGTCTTGGGGGTTTCCCCCATGAGCGACTGGATCAAGACGGGAACAGGGAACAGGGAAGAGATAAGAGGGAATAGCGATGCGCTGCCTTAAAACAGGGAATCAACGTCAAAGAATACTGTACCTCATGAGTCCTAGCCCAAGTAGCAAGCTCTTGTAGGGTGGGCAAATCGACAGTATTCGTGATCTAATGGTGAGATGCACAGTATTTGCCCACCCTACCACAAACACCCGTGCGAGATAATTGCACCACTCCACTACTATTATTGACCGATGAGTAGGGTGGGCAAATCCACAGTATTCGTGATCTAATGGTGAGATGCACAGTATTTGCCCACCCTACCACTTCGATCGCAGCGAGATAATTGCACCACTCCACTACTAAGGAATGATGAGCCCAAGTAGGGTGGGCAAATCGACAGTATTCGACTACTAATGGTCAGATTAACAGTAATTGCCCACCCTACCACATAGATCCCAGCGAGCAAGCTATAGTAGGGTGGGCAAATCGACAGTATTCCTGATCTAATGGTCAGATTAACAGTAATTGCCCACCA
>NZ_JAAHIG010000061.1:0-32742 GCF_010692305.1 Moorena sp. SIO4G3
TTATTCTACAGCACCTAGAATAAAATTTCGGATTTTTTCAGAATATTTCTCACAGGCGGCTAAAGCCGCTATTCGCTTTCATCCCCGGTCTAAAGACACGGGGTTTTCAGCGTTTAGATTTTGATAAGCATCCTTATCCCCAGCAAATGAATCGACAGAGATTTGGCGCTCTGGCATTGGCTTGAGAGGGGCTTTGATGGGACTGTGTTTGCAGTAGCAAATTACAACCATATCGAAATCCATGTCAACTGGGATATCTGGTGTGTAGGTTTCAACCCGTGTAACTTCCCAATCGCTTTGACGGTAATGGGTTGATGAATCTGGATAGTTAGGATCAACAAACTGATCAACTCGAATAAACTCTGGCGGACGGTATCCCGGTTCAGGCAGCGCCTTGTCGGAGCAGTCGTAATGCTCGAATAAAGTTTTCGTCAGAGAGCCAGAGTGAGCATATTTGCGCTCTTTCCATCCGGGTTGACGCTTTTCAGCACGAAATACAATCCATTTACGCATTAGTCTTGCTCCTGTTCGGTGTCGTAATAGGACGCAAGGAAATTCAGTTTTTCCTTCAAACACACAATCGACTTCAAGAATGGGGTTACCTGTTTCCTCAATATCAACCAATTGCCAGCCATATTTCTGTGCCATTTCCTCGCAGCAGTCCTGATCCGCTGCTGCATGGCGTGACTTGTTTTCGTCTTTGTCGTACCTGGGTTTTGCCATACTTAAGTTGCTCCTAGTTCCGTATAGTCGGACTTTGGAGAAGTGGTCTCGGCTGAGTGTGGCTGTAGTTGCCGGAGCGGATTCTAGATTTCTATTATACAGGTACCAGGCTGTATAGTAATTTATTGGATCTAATCTTCACATTCTAGCCTTTGGCTGGCTTCCTTTCAAGGTTTTTAACAGCGCTGCATAACTACTCCCGATTCCCGACTCCAAATTCTAACTTCTAACTTCTAACTTCTAACTTCTAACTTCCCGACTCCCGACTCCCGATTCCCGATTCCCCACTCCCGATTCCCACTGATCTTTTGCGGAATGTAATTATCAACTGGTGTATACCGTTAAAGAAACGAACATCGATTCACCAAAGGTTTCCATCGTGTCCACTCCAGTTGAACCATGCTCCCCCCAAACCCTCGCTGAGGCTAACCTGCAACCGAGGGGCAATGTTTATCCCAGTCCGATTACTTGGCGAGACCAGATTCTATACTTTCTGCTACCTGACCGATTCAGTGATGGGTTAGAAGCAGAACGGAAACAGTTTGACCGTAGTAATCCAAACCAATTTAAAGCCAAACATAAAGGTGACTGGATGAGCCAGGGAAAACGGTTTCAAGGGGGTACCCTCAAGGGAATCGAAAGTAAATTGGACTACTTGAAACAATTAGGTGTCACTACCCTTTGGATTGGTCCAGTTTGGCGACAACGGATTGAACTAGACACCTATCACGGCTACGGGATTCAAAATTTCCTAGAGGTTGACCCCCGATTTGGCAGCCGTCAGGATTTACGGGATTTAGTAGATGCTGCCCATGAGCGGGAAATGTATGTGATCTTAGACATCATTTATAACCACAGTGGGAATAACTTTTTCTACAAAGACGAGAATGATAATCCTCAGGCTACCCTTCCCTACCGTTTTGAACCCCCCTATCCATTTCATAGTTGGCGTTCTGGCACGGGTAAAGCAATTCCCAAAATCACTACAGAAATTGATGGGGTATGGCCTCAAGAATTTCAAAACATGGATTGGTACACTCGTGCTGGTCATATTAACGAATGGGGTGCAGACCCTTGGGAAGATAAACTGCATCCAGATCTAGAATTTCGCCGAGGGGATTTCTTTGATTTAAAAGACATTAATCTCGCTAAACCGGAAGTCTTAGCAGGGATTATTAAAGTCTATCAATACTGGATTGCCCTAAGTGACTGCGACGGATTTCGCATTGATACCGTTAAGCATATTCCTTGGCAAGTTTCCCGTAGTTTTTGTGGTGCTATCCGGGAATATGCGGAATCGATTGGTAAGGATAACATCCTACTGTTGGGAGAAGTAACGGATGGGGCTCATATGTCCCGCAACTACCTGGAAGTATTTGGTCGCAACTTGGATGCTGTGCTTGATATTGGGGAACCCACAAAGCGATTAGCACAGATGGTAAAAGGATTAACAGCGCCTAGGGAGTTTTTTGGTCAATTTGAGGATCATAATATCCTTGGTAGCCACCGGGAAACGGGACGGTATCATGTTTCGATCTTAGATGACCATGATATGGTTGGACGCGATCGCAAACATCGCTTTGCTGCTAATAACTCTATTCCCAGTAAATACCAGCAAATAGCCCATGCGGTAGGGGTGCAACTGACCACGTTGGGTATACCCTGTATCTATTACGGTACTGAACAAGCCTTTGATGGCACAGAAAACCGCCATGACCCTAGTGTTGAACCAATCAATGAGTATGGCAACATTTCCAATAGCGATCGCTATATTCGTGAATCGATGTTTGGGGGTAGCTTTGGAGCATTTGAAACCAGTGGCTGTCACTTCTTTGACTCAGACCATCCCACTTATCTCAGAATTTCTGCGATCGCAAACCTCCGGAATCGACAAGACCTGATTGGCAAAACCCTGCGTGGGGGCCGTCAATACCTCCGAGAAACCTCCTATCTCGGCAAACCTTTTGCTATTCCTGATGCTGGAGAATTAATTGCTTGGTCAAGGATTCTCTACAATCAAGAAATTCTGCTGGTTTTAAACACCCATGGCACTGAAAACCGGGGTGCATACATCACCATTGATGCCTCACTACACCCCCACGGCTCAACCCTTACTCTGCTCTACAACAGTTACTGGAGTAACTCTCAATTACGCCATCCACCCCAGAATCAAACCGTAATGGTTCAACATGACCAGGGTAGGGCAACGGTCAGGATTGACTTACCCCCTAGCGGCATGATGATTTTGGCCTAGGTATTCTACCTGAAAATTCTTAATTGTTATAACATTTTGCTGGCTTAAAGGGGTGAGGGGTTACCCCCCACATTTATTTTGCTATACTGAGATCAAGTAGATACACCCTGATGATCAAGAGAGTCACACGAACGGCTCTCTATTTTTTTTTGAGATAGCTGAAACGTTCTAATGGTGATTGAAGTCAAGGCTTTCAAGGGTTTCAAGTCAACTGGTGGTTGCTTTGGGAGTGCGTACGTTTTATCCCAATCATTAAGGTTCACCAAACTATTAAGTTTTGTAACATTTTGCTTTGGGAAAGGGATGAGGGGTTGCACCCCACATTTATCTTGCTATACTTAGATCAGTAGATGCACCCTGATGATCAAGAGAGTCACACCAACGGCTCTCTATTTTTTTTTGAGATGCCTTAACAGTTCTTTAAGTATTTGAATTGATAGGTTTTAAGCGGTGCATACCCTTCATCCCAATCATTAAGCCTCACCAAACTATTAAGTTTTGTAACATTTTGCCTTGGGAACGGGGTGAGGGGTTGCACCCCACATTTATCTTGCTATACTTAGATCAGTAGATGCACCCTGATGATCGAGAGAGTCACACCAACGGCTCTCTTATTTTTTTTTGAGATGTCTTAAGAGTTCTTTACATATTTGAAGTGATAGGTTTGAAGCAGTGCGTACCCTTCATCCCAATCATTAAGCCTCACCAAACTATTAAGTTTTGTAACATTTTGCTTTGGAAAAGGGGTGAGGGGTTGCACCCCACATTTATCTTGCTATACTTAGATCAGTAGATGCACCCTGATGATTAAGAGAGTCACACCAACGACTCTCTATTTTTTTTTGGCTATACTGTATTTGCTATCGTGCTTAGTGCTGGGTTCAAGTCGAGGAGTCGAAGCACAGACCAATTAATTAACACAACTTATCATGGAAGATCAGCAAATCTATCAGTCTGTTGCTAATTCTCTTAGGTCTGCTATCGGTCTGCTTGATTTGGAGCAAGACTCACCCTTGCGAAAGGATGTAATTGCCCTGTGCGACCATCTAGAAAATCCCACATTTCGGATTGCTGTCTTTGGTCCGTTTAATTATGGAAAATCCACCTTGCTCAATGCTTTGCTAGGAAAGCGGACTCTGCCCATTGGTCTAATTCCCACTACAGGGGCTGCGATTCATATCCGATATGGAGAAGAATTGCATACTCGAATTACCCTCACTGATGGCACAGAAATTAGTGAAAATAGCACAGAGGTCCTCAAGCGCTATGCTATCTTAGATGAGCAACGGTGTATGCGCTCTGATGTCGCTTCGGTAGAGGTTTACTGTCCCCATCCCTTCCTAAAAACTGGTGTAGAATTTCTGGATTTACCAGGAACAAATGACCGGGAAGCTCAGGATAAATTAGTGCGCGACCAACTGCTAACGGCAGATTTAGTAGTTCAAGTGCTGGATGGTCGCCAGTTGATGACCTTGGGTGAGCGGGAAAACCTGAGAGATTGGTTAATAGATAGAGGAATCAAGACTGTTGTTTTTGTGGTCAATTTCCTGAATTTATTGGAACCTGATCAGCAAAAAGAAGTCCAGACTAGGCTACGGTTTGTAGCGGAAAGTTTTCGGTCGGAATTACCGAATACCCTTAGTAACTTGTATCGAGTTGATGCCTTACCGGCTTTGAGAGCTAGACTAAAAGGATTATCTGATCAAGCACACACCACGGGATTGGCGATGTTTGAATCAGCACTGCAAAGTATGGTAGCTGCTCAACGGGAAAAGACAACGGTTCGTCTGGATCGTGTGGATGCGATCGCAACTCAAGTTAAAGCAGCACTACAGTCTAAAATCCAAGTCATCAACTCAGAATTAGAAAGTGCCAAAGAGAAGCATCAGGCTAAGCTTGAGCTACAACAAAAAGCCCAGAAATTGATTAAACAAGGATTCCAAGCCGCTGTTTCTGATTTCGAGAGTTGGCTCTATTTGCCCAAACTGTTAGAACGCTATCAATCGAAACTTGTGACAGCACTTCAGCAAGGGGAATTTAACCCTTGGCAAGCACAATTCCAACAAGACATTGATGGATATCAAGAAGCAATCCAGGAATGGGTTGATAAAGCTTGTGAGTTTTTTGAGCATCAGTCCCCTGGTAAGCTAATCATTTCCGTTCCCGATACTCCCCAAGTTATTATACCTGAGCCTCCCGACTCTTCCGAGGAGTTAAAGAAAGTTATCCCAATTGCTCTTTCTACTGGAATCCGTTTGGCTTTAAAAGGTAAAGTGGGCGCAGCTATGGCTGGAGGAGCTAGCTATATCCTCAGTAAAGGGGCAAAGAAAAATAAGTCAGATTCATCCGCTGACTCTTATGACCATCAAGTAGCCCAAGCCTTAAGTGATGCAGCTAAGGATTATCTGACTTGTTTCAGTAATGACGCTTTCTCCATGGTGCGTCAGTATCAAGCCAAGGCAGAGAAAGTGATTAGTTTGCCAACAAATCAACAACCACAGGATACCAGCAGCCAGATTTATCAGCTACAGTTATTAAATAGTGTTTTAGAGAAATTGAATTAAGAATTTATAATTAAGAATTTAGAATGAAGAATGTAGGGTGCGTTAGGGGCGGGCTCGCCCTAATTTTCCACTTCGAGGGCCAGTATTGAGATACCCCGCCCCGTAACGCACCACCAAGTATAAGTGCGTAGGGTGCGTTAGGGGCGGGCTCGCCCTAATTTTCCACTTCGAGGGCCAGTATTGAGATACCCCGCCCCGTAACGCACCACCAAGTATAAGTGCGTAGGGTGCGTTAGGGGCGGGCTCGCCCTAATTTTCCACTTCGAGGGCCAGTATTGAGATACCCCGCCCCGTAACGCACCACCAAGTATAAATGCGTAGGGTGCGTTAGGGGCGGGCTCGCCCTAATTTTCCACTTCGAGGGCCAGTATTGAGATACCCCGCCCCGTAACGCACCACCAAGTAGCATTTAGAATTTAGAATGAAGAATTTAGAATTTAGAATTTAGAATTTTCAAGCTTCTTATATCATGTCGGGATAATTACCCTTAATAAAAAATCTCCCCATCTCCCCATCTCCCCATCTCCCCATCTCCTCATCTCCCCATCTCCCCATCTCCCCATCTCCCCATCTCCCCATCTCCCCATCTCCCCATCTCCCCGCGCCCCCGCCCCTTAATTATGGGTATTCAACCAGACTTGATATTACGTCCGCTTACAAAAAATGTAGTAATATCATTCCAAATACCTTTGTCGGTGACTAAAGCATTAATTTCGGCCACGTAGTCAGCCTTAGCTTGTTCTAATTGTTTTGGCTCTAGTTGCTGCAATGGCCAACAAAGGGGATGTTTTAAGCTACCGTCCCAGTTGCCTTCTACGTCACTTATAGTAATGTAGCTGCCAAATTGCTCGCACTTAATTTTAATATCGTCAAAGCCTGCTGCTGTGAGCAACGAGTAGCATTTTTCTTCATCTCCTGTCACATCGCTAAATATCAATGAAACTCCGTACCTTTGGGCAACGTTCTGGAGAATAAAGCCAGTAGTAAAAGCAGTGTTGGCAAAGACACATAACCCAATTAAGCCTCCTGGTACCAGAAAACGTTTCCATAAGCGTAGATCCGCAGGAACGTTAGTCATTAAAGGCAGGGCTGAACAACATAACACTCTGTCGAAACTGTTGTTAGGAAAGTTTAAGGTCTCAGCATCAGCTTCGATTAGCTCAATATTAGTCAACCCTGCTGCGGAGATCTTGCGTTGAGCTTGATTGAGTAAACCCGTAGAAATATCTACTCCCACCACTCGACCATCCTCACCAACCCGTTTTGCTGCTTCAATAGCAACTAAGCCAGTTCCTGTAGCAATGTCCAAGATTTTTTGTCCAGGTCTGATATCAACATGTTCGATTAGAGAATTCGCAAGCCGAGGATGGAAATCCCCCTTATCGTAAGAATTACTCCTGTTATCATAGATAGTAGCAACTTCTTGTTTGAACTCACTTAGCTCAAGATTATTGCTCATCTGATTTTGTATCTTTATAGTTAATGTTAGCATAAGCTGTCAGCTGTCAGCCGTCAGCCTTGGCCGTTGGCCACGCTACGCGAATGACTGATAGCTGATAGCTGATAGCTGATAGCTGATAACTGATCTAGCGTTTATCGCAGTTATGAGGTACGCTTTTCAATCTCAAAGTCCCCCTTATTAAGGGGGATAATGGGGGATCAATTTGTACCTTATGGGATATAGAATTGCTATAGCTGATAACTGAGAGCTGATAGCTGATAACTGATAACTGAGAGCTGATAACTGAGAGCTGATAGCTGATAACTGAGAGCTGATAGCTGAGAGCTGATAGCTGATAGCTTATAGCTAATATCTTAATGCTTTTAATCACAAGAAGAATACTCAAGGGGCACAAAGTCTAACCCAGACTCATGGTTGGGACAAGGCACCACATGGACTAAGATTTGTGAGGGATTCTTACGATTACCGTTAGACGGTTCAAACTCAATTTTTCCGGTTACCCCCTCCGCACTAAAATCAGGACTTCTCAAGGTTTTCTGGATACCAATGCGTGTCGGATTGTTCTGTTTTTCGATAGCCGTAATCAACCCACGAGTTGCATCATAGGCTAAAGCAAACCAGGCAGTTAAGGAATTAAAAGATTTTCCCCATAAGGTTTGAGCATCTTGATTAACTTGTGGGTTAGCACTGTTTAGGTGATGCCAGGAAACAGACACCACAAGGTTCTCGAATAGATCGGGCTGTTTAAGTGCTAGTGTTTTTGACCTGGCGATTCCCGAGGAACCCACTATCACATTACCACCATTGTTTTCCTTGATCATATCAATAGCATTAGTGACAGCATTGGTGACTTGACCATCAGGATTTAAAACAATAGCTGTGTCCTGGGTTTTCCCAATTTCCTCTATTGCTTGCTTAGGGTTAAAGTTGGGCTTAGATATATCATAGTGTTCGATATCGACAAGTTCTCCTCCTTGGTTAGTAAACTCCTGTTTAAATTCTTGCCAGAACGAGTGAGTGAATGGACTGCGAGGATTATAAAAAACTGCCGCTTTTTGGTAACCAATGTCAACCAAATAATCAACCAAATATTGGGCTGAAATTTTAGCGGTAGGTACCGTCCGAAAGAAAAATTTTCTAGGGTGCTCTGTTAATTCTTCCGTTGTGGAGCCAGAGGAGATTAACACTAGCTTATTACTATTATAAATATCCACCGTTTCCATAGTCATATCACTAGCATAGTGACCAACTACCCCTAGGATATCCCGTTCCTTGACTATTGCTTTTGCCCTTTGGATCGCTTCTGAGGGGATATTGGCATCATCAGCAATAATAACTTTGAGACCCTTACCCTTGATTGATTTACCGTTTATAACATCCTTTCCTGGTAACTTTTCAATAAAGTTGTTAGGGAGTTTGTCATTATCCTGAAAAAGGTCTAAGTTAACTTCTATTTGAGCGTGAGCGATTCCTCGAATAATTTTTTGAGCTAGCTGCCGATTTTTGACAGAGCCATTGTTGTTCCTAACGATGGGCACCGCCACAGCAATGGTATAGTAATCGGATTTAGTAGCCTCTAAGAGGGCATTATTCAGATAAATTAACGTTTCTGGGTCTTTGTCTTCCTCTTGCCAGGATTTTAAAAATAAATCACCAGCTTTTTTATAGTTAGATTTTGTCCACCAACACCTCTGCCATCGTTGCCAAGTTTTTTGACTAAAAATGGCTAAATTATCTCTCCAGGAAGTCTGACATTCTGCTACAAATTCAACACCCCGTTGCTTGAAACGTGGAGCAGAGGTTGTATCCAGTATCTCTTCCCCAGAACTAATCTTATCTCCTAGTGGGTTAGGCTCTGTTGCAATTTTGTAAATTCCGTAAATGCCAAAGAGTGCAACAGTGGCTAAGGCTAATTTTATCCAAGGGTTTACTAAGGATCGTGACACTGGCCAACTCCAAGGTTGTGCTTTAGGATGGTGATAAATTACTGGTAACCAGGTGGCGTAGGGTAATTTTTTCTCTAATCGATTCTCTAGATAATGCAGTCTTTTGCGTGCTAGTTTAACTGCCTTCTGGAGAGACTTTCCTTGAGAAAATTCTTCCAGAAAGAACCTGAGAAAAGTCTGGGCAACTTCATCGGGCACTGGCTCTTTCATAATAATCGCTTGTGGCATTTGTAATTTAGCTAGAGCATTAGCTAAACCTAAGCCATCACAGCTATTAAATATAGCTAGCTTCAAGCCGTTTTTAATGGCTTGCTTGAGAGCTGGGATTAACTCATTAATGAGAATACTGTCTTCCTGATTAATATAAATTCGACCGGTTTCATCATTACATTCGCTATAACTATGACCAGCAAAAAACAGAATATCCCAGCCTTCTTTTTCCCAAAGTTTTTGGTCTAACTCCTCTCGTGTCGGTTCTACTAGAAAGCAAGAGGATGAGTCTAAGCTAGAGACTTGCTGCCAATAGTTGCGGTCGGTTTCGATATCAATTCCGTCACTGTTACCAAGAATGGCTAATAGTCTGACTCGATTTCTCAGTTTAGTTTCTGGAGTTGGCTGGTATTCCAAGGGAATTAAACTAAATTCAACGGAGTCATGATTATTTTCCCATACATCCCAGAGGTGCCATGGTAATCGTTGAAGCTGAGGATTATCGGTCTGAATCAATACCCGAGTATCGCGATGACGGCTTAACTCAGTTGTTAATTGATTTCTGATCTGGTCAAAGCCATCCGATCTAGAATTCAGCCATTGGTTAATAGTGTTCCTTAACTCGTCAACCAATTGCTCACAGGATTTAACCGAAGAGATGTACAGTCCTTTGGGAGTTAAGCGGGGGTTTCGGTAAAAATACTCTAAATTACGATATCCTTTCTGCCAATCGGTGTATAGTTGATAAATTTCGGGGTTTGGAGCCAACCGACTCATAATTTTTCCTTCAGCTGACTTGTCTGTTGTTCCCCATGTCAAAGTGACTCGAATTCCACTATCTAGGTCACCATCTAGTGTTAAAATAACTACTCTATTCATTGCCGTATTTTGGTAGATTGCCAGATCCAATAAGCTACAGGAGTCTGCTTGACTCTGATTGACTTACGAAAATTTGCATGTTGATGATTAGCGCTGTTACTCCCTCAGGATTTACTAGGAATTTTAATCCTAAGAATTGTCAGTCAAGCAGCGCTTTGAGTTATGGGGCTATGGGATTCAGGCAACTAGCATACTTTGTAGTATATGGACTATACCATATTTTTGATATTATCCAGAAATATTTAAACTATCTTCACATTTATTTGAACAAAATCGCGACGCATTCCCCCACCTGGCCTACGGCCACGCGGGGCGCGTTCGCAAAATCAAAACACGTTTTCATAAAACCTTATTTTTGGGCTGAATAGAAATATATGGGTAGATTCAGGTAACTAGCATTGTCAAGGAAAACACAAACAATGATGAACCTTCAACAAACCCAACTCTATCAACGCCTTCAGGCATTTTCTTTAGATGACCCTGATGCCAAATTTCCCTTTAGCAAGCGACTAGCTCGGGAAAATCAGTGGAGTCTTAACTACACTGAGCGGGTAATTGAAGAATACAAGAAATTTGCGTTTCTAGCAGTAGTAGCTGACCATTCCGTCTCCCCTTCTGACCCAGTAGATCAAGTGTGGCATCTACACTTAACCTATACCCATTCTTACTGGGGGGAATTTTGCCCAAACATTCTACAAACCCCCTTTCATCATCTGCCTAGTGGTGGTGGTGCCAGTGAAAAGTCTAAATTCGACGATTGGTACAGTAAAACCCTAGCCAGCTATCACTATTTCTTTGGGGAAGCGCCACCAGTAGATATTTGGGCACCTGCTGATCTTCATGTTAGTCAGGATGTCAATTTTGTGAGGGTAAACCCTCAGCAGCACTGGATTTTACCTAAAGTTAATTTGCCTAAAGTTAGTTTACCTAAGTTTAGTTTGCCTCAGCTTAGTTTAGACTCACTCCCCAACTTCAGCCTCAACCAATACGCGATTGTTTTCCTATTGTTCGTTTTGACAGTAACAATCACAGGTTGTGAGTCATTAGCCTTAGTCAATAGCGCAAACCCACTTAATTTTACAGGACCATTATTTCTCGGGTTTTATCTAGTTCTAGTAAGTGCTGCGGTAGTCTTGGCCTACGGTTTACGTTGGTATCTACTACAACCACCTTCCGATCCTGAGGGGAAATCCATCTCTCTCGATCCCTATGAGACAGCCTATTTAGTTGGAGGTAAAGAGCGAGCCATCGATACAGCCATCGTTAACCTTGTGCAGGAGCAACATTTACAACCTGTGCCTGAATACCGAGGGCTAGAATTAGTGAATCCTTTGGTTTACAAAAATGATCCCCTTGAGTTGAAAATTGACATTGGTGCTAGAACTGGTCAGACTATAACTCAAATTAGAGCATCCGCTGCATCCGCTACAGACCAAATACGCGATCGCTTAACCAATCTAAATCTCTTACTTACAGAAGACCAAGCCAAATTAGCCCAGCAATATCCCGCACTTCTTCTGTTTGCGGTCTTGCTCCTAGGAATCACCAAGATTATAGTAGGCATTTCGCGAGATAAGCCAGTCGGTTTCCTGATCATACTGTGCTTCATGACAGCAATCATGGGTTTGTTCTTTCTGGTTGAACCAGTAAACCGTAGTGGTTACGGCGATACTGTATTAGACAACCTAAGAGCTACCCATGGGATGCTACAAAACCCTAAAGACAATTCTCAACTAACCCTGGCATTTGCTCTATTTGGTACTACAGTTTTGAGCCAATATGGTCTAGAAGACTTGCGAAAAGTATTTAATCCTCCCAGCAATTCTGGTAATAGCAGTAGCAGTAGCAGTAGCAGTAGCAGTAGCAGTGGTTGCAGTAGCAGTGGCTGTGGTGGCAGTAGCTGCGGTGGTGGCAGTAGCTGCGGTGGCGGTAGCAGCTGTGGTGGTGGCTGCGGTGGTGGCTGTGGTGGCTGCGGTGGTTAAAGCGTTATAGCGGTTCCGGCGACTGTGAGGTACATCTCGATCAGCCCTACTAGGTCAAAGAAATTTGGTATGTACCTCATCCAACCACAGAATCGCTGTAGTTGATCGTTATCTTTGTGTTCTCCTATTCCCTATTCCCTGTGCCCAGCGTTATAATTTGCTTAAGTTTCATATTCATTTGACGCAATAGAAGCGAGTGGCTTGATCGTATTTAAAATCTGATCAGCCAGGGTTGCCTCCGCTAGTTCAAGCTCATAATGCTGCTGGAGGTTCAACCAAAATTGGGCAGTAGTACCGAAATATCTGGCCAGTCTCAGAGCCGTATCTGTAGTAATAGTTTTTTTGCCGTTTACGATGCCATTGATCCGTGTTACGGGTACATGGATATCCTGAGCCAGTTGATTCTCGCTGATGCCTAGTGGTTTGATAAATTCTTCTAGAAGAATTTCACCGGGAGTAATAGGGGTAAGTTTTGTAGTCATTAGTTTTTAGTAATTAGTGATAATCCACAATCTCAACGTCATAGGCATCTCCATTTTCCCACCTGAAACAGACTCGATGCTGGTCATTGATTCTAATGCTGTACTGACCCTGGCGATCACCCTTTAAAGCCTTTAGTCTATTACCTGGTGGAACCCGCAAGTCTTTTAGGTCATAGGCGGCATTAAGCATTTTAAGCTTCCTGAGAGCAGATGTTCGGAAATTTGCAAATCGAGAGACGCTGTAGTTTTTGAAAAGCCGTTCAGTATCTTTGCAGCGAAATGATTGTATCATCAATAGTATATTCCGTTTTCCGTTGTCCTGCAACATGGAATACAGGGTATCGCTGCAGTTGTCAACCCTCGAAGATGCAAATACTTTTTTCTCCTTAAGTCAGAGCAATTAACTATTACCCTGATCAGCCGCCCGTCCTATGACTACACTGGGTGCATCTCATATTTGTAAAAAAGTTGCGTAGGGTGTGTTAGGGAGGGCCTCATTGTCTTGATGCAATAGCGAGTGGGGGAAACCCCCAAGACCGCGCTGCATCGCTTTCCGATCAAGCGCCAGGGTTTAGACAGCCCGCCCCGTAACGCACCACCTTGTCAAACAACAAAAATGAGATGCACCCACTACACTCTTCCCTTTGAGCCGAAGTTCCTTATTAAAAACTTCAGCAATCCCAACCTTATTCTTGCTGTTTGTAATCACAAGAAGAATACTCAAGGGGCACAAACTCTAACCCATGCTCCTGGTTAGGACAAGGCACCACATGCACTAAGATTCGTGAGGGATTATTACGATTACCGTTAGAGGGTTCAAACTCAATTTTTCCCGTTACCCCATCAGCACTAAAATCAGGACTTCTCAAGGTTTTCTGCATACCAATACGTGTGGGATTCTTCTGTTTTTCGATAGCCGTAATCAACACACGAGTTGCATCATAGGCTAAAGCAGACCAGGCAGTTAAGGAATTAGATTTTCCCCATAAGGTTTGAGCATCTTGATTAACTTGCGGGTTAGCACTGTTTAGGTGATGCCAGGGCACAGACACCACAAGGTTCTCGAATAGATCGGGATTTTCAAGTGCTAGTGTTTTTGGCCTGGCTAGTCCCCAGGAACCCACTATCACATTACCACCATTGTTTTCCTTGATCATATCGATAGCATTAGTCAAAGCATTGGTGACTTGACCATCGGGAATTAAAACAATAGCTGTGTCCTGGGTTTGTCGGATTTCCTCTATGGCTTGCTTAGCATTAAAGTTCTGCTTAGATATATTATAGTGTTTGATATTGACGATTTCTCCTCCTTGCTTAGTAAACTGCTGTTTAAATTCCTGCCATAACGAGTGAGTAAATGGACTGCGAGGATTATAAAAACCAGCCGCTTTTTGGTGACCATTTTTAACAAAATAATTTGGTGTTGCTGATTATGGGTATGGTTCCGCCCCCCTAGCCCCCCAATTCTGGGGGGAACAAAACTCTTAAAGTCCATTCCGGTGCGCGCCTCGTGGCGAGTAAATCGCCCTTGGGTCGCACCGCAAAGTTGGGGGACCAACGGGGGCTTTAATAAAACCAGATAATCGCGCATTCATTCCTTAATTCAGCAACGCCTGGTTAACGGCGAATCACAATCAACCATCCTCCGTAATTCTTCGAGATCTCATACATTAGGCAAACCCGATTGCAAACATTGCTTTGCCACCATGTATATATAAGTTCTCAACTTACGACATCAGAAACTGGCCAAGGAAAGAATATTTAAGGCTTCTAGGATTTTGATGTCGTCATTTTATGTCATTGTCTTGATGCAGTCGCTCATGGCGCATGGATCTGTGTGGGTCGCGTGGGTGGACCTTGTAAGCCCCGTGGAAACCACGCCAGTTTCTTGCTAACCCCTATCATAACATTCCCGCAAGCAAAAAGGGGAAGGGAAAAGGCATATAAAAAAATCAAAAATTACAATCCCCAATTCCCAATTTAAAATTAATAATTACCAATTTAAACTAATTTTCTTTTCACTATTGGATATCTGGAGCAATCTAAACCATCGTCAACCTTATAAGTTTAGAACTATTAATTCTATGTTTACGTCAACTCTCGCCAAAGTTGGAGTAGTTTTTGCCACTGCTTCTGCTGTGATGCTAGGTTACACGTCCAACGCACAAGCTGAAATGTTGTTTGACCGGGGACTACCCACAGAAAATCTCAATAATGTTTCTGGAGCAAACCGCAGTAATCTCCGTTGGACTACAGATGCCCAGAACCAGGGCTTCTCTGGTGATGATTTCACTATCGGCAATGTAGAAGACACCTTTTTTATCGATACCATCCGCACTTGGATGGTACCTGGTTTGAGTATTGGTGACCCAGACAACTTGGGGGATTGGTTTGAGAGCTTGACTCTGTTGACAGGTCTTGCCGCTGAGGATGATATTTCTCCGTTGGCCAGTGCAACCTTAGACCCTAACAGTAACGTCACCAGCAACCCAGATATTACCATCACCCAAGTCCCTTACCTAGATGCTGCTGGCTCGATGTACGATAACTTTGGTGATTTCGTCAATATTTGGCAAGTGGATTTCAACAATCTCAACTGGACTATCGAAGGCGGTACCACCTATAACTTTGGGGTGCGGGGTGTTGGTCGTGAGATCCCTGATTTCGGTATTTTCTATCCCTGGTATAACCATGCTTCCAACGCAGCATTGAGTGGTTCCCCCCAGGATGGCGCTGACAATCGTTACTTGCAGTTTGATGCCTCAGGTGAGTTCCTTAATATCATCGATAGCAATGGTTTCGGCTGGGACAAGTCTTCGGATATTAATGTGCAGATTTTTGGCGAAGCGACTCCTAAGACTTCTGTACCGGAACCAGTTTCTGTATTAGCTTTACTGGCGTTTATTACCTTTTTAACCGCAAGTTCACCAAAGAAGCAATAGGAATCAACGTAACCATTCAGCCTGATCAGATCAGCTAACCTCAAAATAAATCCCCTACCGAGGTGAGGGGTAGGGGAGCAAGGTCTTGTCTTGAACGCAGACTGAGAGCTAGTAACTTGTGTCTAGAGCTTGGGTCTGGTAAGTTGTGTTTGGACAAAAACAGACTAAGCAATACTTTAATTACAATACTGTTTACTCTGTTTGTGTCGCCAAAATGGCTCCAATTAAAAAAAAAGGGAGTAGGGAGCAGGGAGTCGGGGAGTAGGGAAGTCGGAAGTGGGAAAAAATCCTGTGTACCTCGTTACTATGAGCACCGCTATAATCAGTGGGAATGAAAACAGATGCGTTCCCGTAGGGTCGGCTTTGCCGAATCCCATCCCCAAATCCCAATCATGGCGAAGCAGTACCCAAAACGCCCAAGCCAGAAGCAAATCAGCCCCCTGTAGAGCCGAGCGCATTATCTGAAGCATCACAGATAAAAGCAGCACCCGAAATGACCCAACCACCAGAAGAGATTCAACCGCCAAAAGAGTCGAGCCAGCAACAGCAATGGGTGGAAAGTCTAGCGCCAGACCTAGCTCAACTTTTGTCAGACGTGCGTTCGCGTAGCGTCGGCTTTGCCGAATCGCGTAGCGTGACCTACGGTCAATCGCCCTTATTTTGCTTGATACGGCAGAGATGAATGGTGCAGATTGATTTTCAGATCACCGTTTTCATCGCGAACATAACCAAAAGAGTATTCTACCTTGATCTCGCTACCGTCTGTTTTGGTGAAAAAATACTCACCCATCGACATGGCTGTATCGCAGTTGGTAATAATTCCTTCATTCTCAAAGCGCACTTTGTTATAGGGCGCAAGAGCAAAACCTTTATCTTCGCTGATGCTGCCGCCGACAAAATAAGACAAAGCCTCTTTCTCCGTGCCTCTGAACGGATCATCGCTGGCCAGTGTTGGTTTGAACAAAACCGTACCAAGATCATAAGCATAAAGCCTGTCAAGAGTACTTTGTGCTTCTGCTTCTGGGTTTTGTGCCTTGCCAATGGCGACAATGGCTTTGCCCCAGCTTTGCTGTGCAGCTAGAACATCGTTTTTTGTGAGAGGATTTTCGCATGGCGCAGCCTGTGCCCTTGGCGTACCACCAATGTTCGTGCAACCAGTCATTGTGGTTACTGTGGATAGGATTAAAAGTGCAGAGAAATATGGTTTCATGGTGATCTTTTTCTTTTATAAGACTAGGCGTAAATCTCAGTACAGGACAAAAGTTCCCAAGAGAGCAGCGTGGGCGTAGCGCAATCGGTGCTTTTGAATAAAATAAGCTGTTCGCGCAGCGTGAGCTTTAGCTCACGGCTGTTCCCTTAGCTTGGTCTACGGCCAACGCCTGACGGCACCTCAAGTAGCGATGCAGCGCGGTCTTGGGGAGGCAGTGCGGTCTTGGGGGTTTCCCCCATGAGCAACTGCCGTGGTTTCCCCCACTCGCGCTTTGCATCAAGACAGCGTGAGCTTTTGGCTCACACCTGTTCGCGCAGCGTGCGCGTAGCGCATATGCCGACGTTACAGATTTCGCGATCAAGTCGCTCAATCGAGATTCAGCTGTTGAACCGATTTCAACCCCGTAGCAATACCACAAATACTCTACCACCATTCCTCTCACATGATCCCAAATAATTGGGGTAAGTCGCTGATTTGAACTCTCCCCAACTTGAAACGTTTAGGATTTTTGGCTGATGGTGTGCAACCCTTGGCTAATCGCTGTTAGTTGACGACATTATAGCACAGCAACGAATGTATTTTACATTACATTTACAAATATTTACATTTAGGGGAAAATTGATATAATAGAACAGGTTGTGTACATGTGATCTAGATCAGGAGCAATATCTATCGGGAAATCAAAAGCTGTTCAGGATTGAGGCAAAACTGTGAGGTAATCATAACGTCTGGGAATTCTATTAGAAAGTCCTAGACAGATTGATCTGAGGTTTCTAAATCCGGAACCAACAGCTCAACTGTTGAAGTCAAGCATAGGCAAGACGCTTACCGTCCAAGCCTAAAGTCAGGATATCAGTCCTAAATTCAGAGCGGGGAACAGTTTCAGCTTGACTAGCTCAGCTGAGATATTCAACCTTGCCTGCCTATAGAAAACAACCTATCCACCAAAAGCAAAGCATCTACTGAGTTTTTCGGTATTGAGTAATTCTCACTACTGAACACTCAATCTACACTCACTATACTCACTACTCAATACTCCTCCAACGGATCGGTTTCGGGAGGGGTTTAGACTCGCTTTCTTGAAATTGTTACGGATATGCCTACGGAGTATACCTTATGAATATTACCATCATTGGTTGCGGTTATGTTGGCACAGCTCTAGCAAATTTTTGGCATCACCAGCAGGGTCACCAGGTGACAGCTACCACTACTACCCAAGAACGGGTAGCAAAGCTGAAAGAAGTTGCTTCACAGGTAGTAGTGATGAAAGGGGATGATCCCCAAGGGATGCAGTCGGCGCTTATCGATCAGGACACTATTGTGCTGAGTATTGCGCCGATCAGTAATAGGCAAGTTGATGCCAACCTCTACGAAGCCACCTACATCCCCACTGCCAGCAATTTGGTAACAGCTTTAGCAGATAATCCCAATGTGAAGCAGGTAATTTACCTAAGTAGTTGCGCCGTCTACGGTAACCAAGAGGGGGCATGGGTCGATGAAAATTCTCCTATCGTTCCAGCCAACGAACATGGTCGGGTTTTGTCTTTGACGGAACATATTTTATTAGGGGCAAGCAGTGACGATCGCAACGTCTGTATTCTGCGCCTTGGGGGGATTTATGGTCCCGGTCGTGAGTTAAGCAAGCGGTTTGAGCGACTGGCTGGCACGACGCTTCCTGGCAGTGGCGATAACTTTATCAATTGGATTCACCGAGACGACATTGTTCAGGCCGTGGAGTTTGCCCGACAAAATCGTTCCCAAGGTATCTACAACTTAGTTAATGACGTCAAACTCACGACGCGGGAGGTGACTGATGAAATATGCGATCGCTACAATCTCCCCAAAGTGTTATGGGATTCCTCACAACCTAACTTCCGAACCAATAACGCCCGTGTCCATAATCAGAAGCTTAAAGTTGCTGGTTATGAGTTGATTCATGCCGAAACCTTGATTTAAACACAACAGTTGCGTAAGGTGCGTTAGGGGCGGTTGAGCCCTGATTTTCCGACTCTTCGCGCCTTGTTGAAACAGCCCGCCCCGTAACGCACCATCAGGTCAAACTGTCTTTCCCAATTCCCGATTCCCGATTCCCGATTCCCGATTCCCGATTCCCTACTCCCAAGCCCTATATCTCTCCTCAAAGTATTTTTTATAACAACTTTATTCGTTTCAAGATTTAGTAAATTTTGAGTTAAGTAGCTCAATTAGTTCGGATTGATATGTAATACTGTTTTTGGTAAATAAATCAGCCATCAATTTTAACTAGTTGATTGTTCCAATAACTAGCAATTTAAAGTAGCAAAAGAAAAGACAGCCAGGCTCAGTTGAGCACTTAATATTTAGTATGTTAAGTTGAGACATTCTACTAGCAGTGCTATAAAAATGTATGCAGCAATCTAGCATGCTAGCGCAGTAATTTGGATAATAGCTTGGTGTTGAAAAACCTATATTAGCAAAGGTAATAAGAGGCTCCAATTAGTTTTTGGTGCCAATAAAAATTAGCATTAGCTTTCATGATCGATTTGATTTTGCTAGATCGTCTTGACTGTTGATTAACTACAGAATTATTCAGGGGTCTGTCAACAAAAAAGGGTGCATCTCATTTTTTGTGTTTGACCCGGTGGGTGGAACGGGCATCTTGCCCGTTACAATCGGGCGAACTTTCCCAAGGCTGGCTACGAGGCTGAAAATGACAGCTAGCCCCCCTAACGCACCCTACGCAGAGGATTAGAACTATTGTCCCAGAAAAAGTAGCTTGTTGACTTTGAACAAATTAGATAAACATTATGAGTATTCCCAACGATCAATTCTGGAATCAAACCGTATTTCCTTCCGGAGTCGATAACGCCCATGACTACTTTGGCACTAGCTTAATTGGAGGGGATTTTAATGGTGATGGTCGGGGCGACTTGGCTATAGGCACACCCAACGAAGATGTTGGTGGGGACATTAACACAGGTAAAGTCAATGTCCTACAAGGATCTTCAACAGGCTTAACTAGCTTTGGTAGCCAATTGTGGAACCAGGACAATCTTGCTGGCAGTTCAACTGAAGCTTACGATCGCTTCGGAGATACCCTGATCTCAGGGGACTTTAATGGGGATGGTTACGATGACTTAGCTGTAGGCACACCTTACGAAGATTTGGGATCGACTACAAATACTGGCATAGTTAACATTATCAATGGTTCCTATTTCGGTCTGACCAGCACTGGTAACCAATATTTCACCCAGACTGCCTTTCCTCAGGGGGGTGATGAAGCCTATGACCGCTTTGGTAGCAGCTTGGCTGCGGGAGATTTTGATGGGGATGGCTATGATGACCTGGCTATCGGTACTCCCTATGAAGATTATGATGGAAAAAGCAACACAGGTAAAGTTAATACCCTCTATGGTTCTGCAACCGGCTTAACTAGCACTGGTAATCAACTCTGGTTACAAAGTGCGTTTAGTGGGGGTTTCAATAACGAAGGTGACCTTTTTGGTAGCAGTTTGGCTGCGGGAGATTTTGACGGGGATGGCTATGATGACCTGGCGATCGGTGCTCCTTTTGAAAATTATGATGGAAACACTAACACAGGTAAAGTTAATACTCTCTATGGTTCTGCAACCGGCTTAACTAGCACTGGTAATCAACTCTGGTTACAAAGTGCGTTTAGTGGGGGTTTCAATAACGAAGGTGACCTTTTTGGTAGCAGTTTGGCTGCGGGAGATTTTGACGGGGATGGCTATGATGACTTGGCTATCGGTACTCCTTTTGAAAATTATGATGGAAACACTAACACAGGTAAAGTTAATACTCTCTATGGTTCTGCAACCGGCTTAACTACCACTGGTAATCAACTCTGGACTCAAGACGATTTGATTGACAGCAACCCTGAAAGATCTGACCGCTTCGGAACTACCTTAGCTGTGGGCGACTTTAACAACGACGGTTACGATGACTTAGCAGTGGGAAGTCCCAATGAAAATATCGATTCAATCACAGATGCTGGGGCTGTAAACATTATCTACGGTTCCGTCTTTGGCTTGACTACTACTGGCAACCAGTTCTGGAGCCAAGATAGTTTTGGCGTTAACGATATAGCTGAGGAGTACGATTACTTTGGATCTAGCTTAGGGGTGCAGGACTTCAATGGGGACGGCTACGATGACTTAGCCATAGGAGTTCCTGGTGAAGACCTCGGAGGTATTATTGATTCTGGTGCTACTCAAATCCTCTATGGCTCAGTCAGCGGTCTAGTTGTAGAGAGTAGCTTGTTGATATAACTAGGGAACAGGGAACAGGGAACAGGGAACAGGGAACAAGCAAAAAATCCTGTGTACCTGATTAGACTCAAAAAAGCTATACTCCCTACTCCCTACTCCCTACTCCCTACTCCCTACTCCCTACTCCCTACTCCCCATTCAACATTTCTGGTAAAATCCCATCACACAATTTGCGATCGCTTTCACTCAAGGTGGGATTATGCTTCAAATAGTCCGTGATCCAATAGCACCCCTTCACTAATAAATCCTTTAAATCAGAGGTTAAATCACAGGTAGTTGTATGACTCCCCCTGGTAACTATCCCCTGTCCAGGTTTTACACCTAGGACTGTACTCCCATTAATCGGTCCGCCAACGGTTTTGATTTCTGTACCATCGATATTCCAGATTTTAGCAGTACCATCTTCACTGACCGATACCAAAGTTTCACCATCAGCCAGGAAACAGGCATTGCACACAGGAGCAAGATGTCCTTTTAAGGTTTTGAGTTCCTTACCATCACGAGTCCAAAGCTTTACTGTTCTATCAGCACTAACTGAAGCAATAATTTGACTGTCTGGACTAAAAACAACACCTCTAACTCCTGCTTGATGTCCTTGTAAGGTAGTGATCAGTTTACCATCCAAACTCCATAGTTTCACTGTTTTATCAGCACTAGCGGAAGCCATAATTTCACCATCCCCACTGAATCTCAAACAGACAATTTTTAGACTATGGGCTGGAATTGTATCGATTAAGCTACCATCAAGATGCCAACGTTTAATGGTTTTATCTTCTCCAGCGGAAGCCAGCATCTGACCATCCTGACTGAATCTAATGGTAAGGATTTTAGCAATATGGCCGTTGAGAGTATTTAGGAGTACTCCGTGATCCTGTCCATACTTATGATCAATCCCCCACAGCTTGATGATTCTGTCATTACCCGCAGAGGCCAGGATTTTACCATCAGGACTAAAACTTAGACTCCTGATACTCCGAGCATGAGCTGGAAAGGTTTGCAGTAAGGCTCCATTAAGATGCCAAATTTTAATAATACCATCCACACTAGCAGTGGCTAATAGTTTTGCTTTAGGACTAAAACTGACACTCCTGACACTAGCTTCATGTCCTGAAAATGTTCTGAGTAATGTGCCGTCTAGACTCCATAGTTTTACTGTTTTATCTTCACTAGCTGAAGCATACTGCTGACCGGTAGAATTAAAACAAAAGCCGATAAGTTTACCAGTATGGCTTTGCTGAGTATTGAGTCCAATGCCCTTGAGACTCCAAAGTCTGATAGTTTTATCTACACTAGCAGAAGCCAGTAGCCGTCCATCGGGGCTGAAACTTACCCCACACACAGACCCTTTGTGTCCTCGTAAGGTCTTGAGCTTAATGCCATCAAGGTTATAAAGTCGAATTCGATTATCTTTACTGGCTAGTGCTAACATTTGACCATCGGGACTAAATCTAACCCGATACACTGGCAAGCCATAATTATCGATGGAGTTGAGTTCTTTGCCATCTATATTCCAGAGTTTAACGGTACCGTCCGAACTCCCGGAAGCCAGCATCCGACCATCTGGACTAAAGCAGACACTCCAGACACCCCTTGCATGACGATTGAAAATTTTGGGCCAACTACTGTCTAAATTCCAGAGTTTGATAGTGCCATCTTCACTAGCGATCGCAAGGGATTTACCATCAGGACTAAAACTAATCCCAAAGTTAGCAGGACCAAACCTGGTCAGGGTTTTAATCCGAGTACCATTAGGATGCCAGAGCTGGATGGTGCCATCCTTACTAGCAGCAGCAATGGTGTGACCATCGGGACTAAAACTAATGTTGAAAACTTGGTTTTTATGACCTCTGAGAGTTTTCAGTAACTTGCCATCCCGTTGCCAGAGTTTGATCGTGCCATCAGCACTGGCAGAGGCAAACATTTCACCATTGGGACTAAAGTTAATGCTAAACACTTGCTCCTTGTGACCCCGACAGCTTGCCAAGGCTTTGCCATCAATTCCCCAAATCTTGATAGTGCCATCTTCACTAGCAGAAGTAATTAGTTTACCATCAGGACTTAAACAAACACCAAATACTCCCGCATCATGTCCTTCCAAACGATTGCACTCTTGCAAGTTATTGATAATTTCCTGAAGCTGATTCACTTGTTGCTGTTTAATCTCACGAGTAACCTCTGTGGTGAGTAATCGTTTACCAGCTTTTACACTAGCGACCAATGCTCCTAACTGGTCGTGGGAAGACAGTAGAGCTTGAGACAGAGAACTCAGGGCTTTAATTTCTGCAATTTCTGCTCGTCTTCGTTCCTTTTGTTCTTGATGGAGTGCTTGCTTTAGTTCTTCTTTGGTGAGTTTTAACTCGGCTAGGATTTGAGGCTCTTGTCCTTGGCGAATAAATGATACTAAATAATCATGAACTAACTGATAACGATCAGCGGGGTATTCTGGCACTTCAAATACTAAGCCAGACCCCACTAATACCTCCAGTACTAAATCCAGTTGCTCCTCGTCTAAGTCCAAATCTTCCGCTAATTCGGCCTGAGTTTTTAGGGGTCGCATCCCGTGTTCATCGGTCAGCAAATACAAAACTAGTTTAGTGATTCGTTCCTGCTCTTCACCACAGTCTTTAATCGCTGTTTCTAGGTATCGTTCAACCAGTTTTTCCTTAGGCCCTTTGGCTAGATAATCTGCTAAGGTGGTAATTTTTTCCGCTTGGAGCTGAGCTCCTACCACTTGCAACTCAATGGGGAGCACCTCATTGGTATCTCCTGCTAAATCCTTGACTAAGGCATCGGTTAGGGTTGGCTCTAGAGAAAAGGCCGTGTGTTCAGTTAAGCTTTCAATAACTGATTGAGCTTCCTCTGGAGAAAAGTTACCGAGATAGTAAAGAATCGTTTTATCTAAAATATTGTTGTTAATGACATCTAAGTTAATTAGACGGTTACACTCTAACAAATAATGAATGTCATCTTCTCGAAGGGATAAAATAATTTTAACATAGGGAATATTCAAACAGCTCTTCATGAACTCATATAAAACCATCCGGTCTTTTCTGTCTTTGGCAGCGAAGAAAAACTCTTCAAATTGGTCAAAGACTAAAACCACTAGGATATTGTCTTCTGATATTTTCCAGAATGTATTGAGAATTGCTGCTGTTGTTTCTAGAGTATTATCCTGATACTTAATTAGGTTTTTTTCGGTCAGAGACTTGGCTAACGCTTTTCCAAATTCGGGAATCCAATCGGTATAAATTTGCTGGAAAACCGTTAACACCTCACGGGAGCCAATGGTTTTTTGTTTCAAGGTGGGAATTAACCCAGCTTGGACAAGGGAACTTTTTCCTACTCCGGATTGACCATAAATTACGGTGAGTTTATGGTCACTACGACTCATACGTTGCATTAAGCGATTGACATCCCCTTGTCTACCAGAAGCCGCAATGGCTGGGGTGACAGAATTGTGGTAGTCTAGATCTGGTAATGCTGGGTTAGTTACCTGTTGTTTAGGCTGCAATCGACCAGCACCAATAAAGGCTCGAAAATTGTACTGCTGCTCAATGGAGCGTCGTTCTTGTTTAACCCGAAAAGCCGTCAAATAGTTACCTTGTTGGCAGTAGCACTGGCGCAATTCTTCTAAAATCCGAATGTAAAGCTCTGGATCGTACTGGGGTTTGGTTCTGGCTTTAGCCGTTTCCAGAGTTGTCAGACTGTCTTGGATTTTATCTTGGTGCTGTTGCTGTTGCGATCGCGCAGCCCCACGATGCGATCGCGCTAGAGACAATAAATACCAACCTTGGTGAAATGACCGCTCCCAATCACAATCGGTTTCGAGTGAGCATGAGGTTGGTGTACAGAATTCACACAATGCCTGTTCTAAGATTAACAGAGCCTGTTGGGCTAACTGTTGCGCGTTAGTCCAATCAGATTTCCATAAGGCGACTTCTGCTAAAAAGCCATAGGCTCGCGCTAGTCTAAACGGATAACCATAGGTTTGATGGAGAGTCAAGGCTGTGTTAGCAACCGCTTCCAACTCATCCCACTGTCCCAGTCGTTGCAGTACCTCTGCCCAAGGATTAATAAACTTGGCAACTAAGTCTGGTCGCTCAGCCTGTTCAAAGACCTTAATACATTGCTGATAATACTCTGCGGCATGACCACAAGCGACTTGATGCTCAGCCCGATGTCTCTCAGCATAGGTACGCCACCATAATCCTAAATAGTACAGTAAGCATCCAACCCGCTCTGATGAGGAGGTCAATGGTTGGGGTTTTTCCTCGGTTGCCCTGGCTTCTGGCTCAATCTGCTGCCATTGGGCTAAACTACGCTGATAATGTTCCAGAGACTCTTGTGATGATCCATCAGCGGCACGACCTAAGACAAATTCTAAGCTAGCTTCTAAGGGTGGGTCTAATCTGACGTTACGATGGTTTAGCTCATTCTGGGCTGACTTTAACTCGGTGCGGCGAGTCGAACCAATGCCCAAATTCAGGTCATCATTGTCTAGAAATCTGCCAGCACCAGAGTTTAATACTTTGCCATAGACCTGATTGACGGTTTGCTCGATAAAATCAATTAACTCATCCGTTGCCATCTCAAAGCCAATGGGAGTAGCAGCCCAACTGGTGAAATCTGGTGCTACTCGCCTCAGCTTGTGTTGGACCTGATCGGTTACCCATAACACCAGGGGGAAGGGGAAGGTTTTGCGAAATTCATCCCGTGCATTATTGGTAGAAACCAATAGCCGATCAATATCCCTAACTAATTCCAAATTGTGAACAATAAGGGCATCGGGTAGTTCTGAAGTAAGTTCCCCTTGAACATTGCTATAGAGGTTTGTAGCCGATGAGGCTAAAGCCCTGGAGTGAAACTTAATCTGGTAGTGTTCTGTCAGTTGTTGTGTTAATCGCTGCCGCAATGATTGATAATTACAACGGGCTAAAATCAGAGAAAATTGTCCCTTAGAAAATGCGATCGCCCGTGCTAGCATTCTTAATGATTCATTGTTATTGCCATTGAAATCTTTGGGTTGGAGGGTCATATTTATTCCAACTGTTGTGCATCTGCCAAAATCGGATTTACGCCCTGACTATCCCCTCTGCTGACTTGGTAATGAAACGTAAACCGATTGCGTAGAGCCATGGAGCGCGTTCATGGGGGATTTCTACCATTATTGACTACTGGAAACCATTAGGGTTTCCACCCTTGGTCAACGGTTGTGGTTTACTCGATAGCACGTTCCCGTAGCTTGGCCAAAAGGCCAGTGTATTAAGACAAGGGTTTGATAGGGATCTTCACCCTTTACTCGCCTTTGCTGCAACACCTGAAACAGTCATTCCCATTCATCATCGGTAACGGCTGGCACCAGAATTTTCCGTTGCTTTCTGATTACCTCTTCCAAACAACTACCTCTAGGAAGTTGATCTATTATACCACGTTTTTTTGGTGGTTTGGTTGAAGGTTGGTTGGTTGAAGGTTGGTTGGTTGAAGGTTGGTTGGTTGAAGGTTGGTTGGTTGAAGGTTGGTTGGTTGAAGGTTGGTTGGTTGAACGCGATCGCCTGGCCAATAGGCCAAGGTTGGTTGGTTGAAGATTGGTTGGTTGGTTGAACGCGATGGACGAAGTCCCGCTTTGCTGCGAAGCGCGTGGCCAATAGGCCAAGGTTGAAAGCGATCGCGTAGCCGAAAGGCCAAGGTTGTTGGGATCTGATATGGTAGGCAAGGTTAGAAGAAAATCAGTTGTCACCGCAATAGTTTAGGAGTCAAACGATGGCACTAGTTAACTCGACAATGTTGTCCTTAGGTACCAAAGCACCAGAGTTTCAGTTACCGGATGCAGTGTCTGGCCAGACGATTTCCTTAGAGACCTTTGCGGGTAAGCAGGGGTTACTGGTCATGTTTATCTGCCGCCATTGTCCTTTCGTTAAACATGTCCAGGGAGAATTGGCCAAGCTAGGGAAAGACTATGCCGATGCTAATCTTGGTATGGTGGCGATTAGCGCTAATGATGCGGATAATTACCCCGATGATGCTCCCGATAAACTTAAGGAAATGGCTCAGGAGCTGGGATTTACTTTTCCCTTCTGTCATGATCAGAGTCAGGAAACGGCTCAGGCCTATACAGCTGCTTGTACCCCAGACTTTTTTCTATTCGATGCTAACCAAGAGCTAGTTTACAGAGGTCAATTGGATGATAGTCGTCCTAGTAATGGGATACCAGTTACCGGTAAGGATTTACGAGCAGCTATTGATGCGGTGCTAGGGTCGCAACCGGTGAATTCTGAACAAAAGCCTAGTATTGGTTGCAATATTAAATGGAAGCCGGGGAATGAACCCGCTTATTTTGGTGTGTAAGGTGTTGTAGAATTGAGAATTAAGAATGGTGAATGAAGAATGAATAATGAATAATTAAAAATGAAATAATTCTCAATTATTAATTCTCAATTCTCAATTCTCAATTAAAAGTTCCTTTTGCTATAAGTAATAGGTAATAGGCAACTGCCTTTTGCCCATTACCCATTAGCCTTTTATTATCGTCATACCTATAGCATTATCATTTGAGACAACCAATATGTCCCTCAGCGAACTTTTACCCACTGTCAGTAAACTATCTCATCAAGATAAACTTCGACTAATTCACTTTCTCCTCCTTGCAGTTGCTAAAGAAGAAGGATGTAGCTTAGAATCTCCTGAAAATAGTGATTCAGAAAACGTACTTCTGAATCAGTTGGCATCAACTGAAGCCGTAATCTGGTCTCCTCAGGCAGATCACGAGGCAGTTCAAGCCTTGTCAGATCTTCTGGTAGCAGCACAGGAAGCAGCTAATGGTTGATGGTCAACGTTTTCCATTCACGGAGCGAACCGATAGCCTTGGGCGATCGAGCATCATGGCATATTTACCCTTGATTCTCAGTTTGGGGAACCGTTCTGTAGAAGTGATGGCATTGTTGGATACCGGTGCAAGTGTCAATGTTATGCCTTACGAGATTGGTGTACAGCTAGGGGCAGTCTGGGAGAACCAAACCATCTCCATTCCCTTGAGCGGAAACTTGGCTCGTAGTCAGGCACGAGGATTAGTTATTTCGGGTACAGTTGCTTCGTTTTCGCCTGTTTTACTGGCATTTGCTTGGACTCAATCCAAAGAAGTCCCTGTAATTCTCGGACACATGAACTTTTTCGCGGAATTCAACGTGTGTTTTTATCGGCACCAGTTAGCTTTTGAGGTTTACCCAAGATAAAAAGCAATTAATAGTATGACAAAATATAGAATTTTTATTTGAGATGTAAACATAGGATTGATAGAAAAAGCGATACAGCGATGCATCGCTACTCCCGACTCCCATTAACCCCAAGGGCGGGTTACCTCACCGAACTGAGAACTGTTAAAAGATTAAATATTATATTCCTCTGCCCATTTCTTTACCTCCTCCAGAAATTTCAGGGCTGTTCGACCAAAATCTGTGATCTCATAGGCTACAGCAATGGGCTTGGTACTGATGACATTACGGTTGACTAGGCCCGTATCCTCCATTTCTCTAAGCCGCTGGGTCACCATTTTTTTGCTAGCTCCGCCGATCTGGCGCGCTAGATCGTTGAATCGCATCGGGCCATCCTTGAGATGCCAAAGAATCGATCCTTTCCATTTGCCACCCAAAATCCGCATTCCACGCTCGATTGGACAGGGGCTGAGACAGGGGTCAATGGCTTTCTTGATGGCATCACTATCGGTTTTGATGTCGATATCGTTATCAATTTCGATGTTGATGTCACTATCAGTTTCGATTTCGATATCGTTATCAATTTCGTTCGCGTAGCGTGCCCCTATGGGCATGGTGCGTTTGCTATCTGTTTCCATGTCCATGACGGAACTCATATTTTATACTTGGTTACTAAATGTATACTAGTTGACTATAGTAACTTAAATTTTTACCATGAAGCAATAGCAATACATGAAGCAATAACTGTACACATTACCTGATTAGCAAAAGTAATAGTCATGAAAACCTTGCTTTTGATTTTGGGCAAAGAGACTAAGGAGTTCGCCAAAGGCCGCTACAATCAAGGTCTTTTCGAGATAGCAGTGGAGATATTGAAAGATCAATACGAGCTACTCACCACTGTTGTGGAAGACGGGTACAACATTCCAGAGGAGATTGCGAAATTCAAGCAAGCTGATGGGGTAATCTTTCAGTACCCAGTGTACTGGTTCATGATGCCGTCAACCCTAAAGCGTTACATAGACGATGTCTACGCTTATGGTGAATTCTTCGGGCACAGTAATAGCTCATACGGATCGGGTGGCCTGATGAATGGCAAGAAATTCATGCTGTCTACTACATGGAATGCGCCCGCCGACGTCTTTAACAATCCGAATAGTTTCTTTGAAGGACTATCACTACAAGAAGTGCTCCTGCCCATGCGTAAGAGTCATGAGTTTTGTGGCTTCAAGGAATTGCCCCATTTCGCCTGCTACAACGTCATCAAAAATCCAGAATTTGAGGCTGACCGAGACCGGTATATCCGCCATCTAGAAATGGTGTTTCTTGACTCCGCCCATGATTTAGGTGTTGAACTAGCAGAGCATCTGTCTGCTCCGTGCTCCAAAACTCATTAAAACTAACTTAAGCGTCAATATCTCATCCAAAAAAAAATCATGACCAAACAAGCTGAAATTCATCTCTACACCGCATCGACTATGAATGGATGGAAGCCGCTGATCTTTCTTCATGAAGCAGAGGTGGACTATGAGATGACCTATATTGACTTTTCCAAAAAAGAACAAAAGTCAGACTGGTATAAGTCTCTTAACCCCAACGGGCGCATCCCGACTATCGTTGATCGTGGTAATGACGATTTTGTGGTTTTTGAGTCGGGTGCTATTCTTTGGTATCTAGCCGAGAAATATGGGAAGTTCCTTCCCGAGGGGGAAAAAGCTCGATCCCAAGCACTTCAGTGGCTGATGTTTCAGATGAGTGGCATTGGACCGATGATGGGTCAGGCGATGTACTTTCAGCGAATTGCAGAACCTCAAGGGCATCGTGATGAATTTGCCATCAAGCGCTATGGGTCAGAATCACGCAGGCTGCTGGAAGTGTTGGATCAGCAGCTTGAAGGGAAAAGTTACATCCTTGGTAATGAGTTCACTATTGTAGATATGGCCACTTATCCTTGGGCACGAGCTTATTATTGGGCGAAAGTATCGGTGGATGGGCTGAAAAACCTTCAAGGCTGGTTTGACCGTATTGATGCCCGACCTGCAACTCAACGGGCACTAGAGCTCCCGAAACCTTTTCCTGCCTTTTTTGGAAAAGGGGATGTGGCTGCGGCAGAAGCTGCTAATTCTGCACGTTTTCAAAGTGATATTAAACAATAACCAATGGATGATGGAAACAAAAATTAACAACCATGGCAATAAAGATGTGATAACATCCTAGTCGTTGATCAGGGAAGATTGGGCAAAGCAAAATTTTTGTCCAAGGTGTTTGTTTGCCAAAAATGTTGGTCAAAAATAAGCACATCCCTTGATTTGATCCAATAAAAGGCTATCTATACCTTGTTAACGGTTAACAGTTAACTGTTAACCGTTAACTATTGATTGCCCCGGGGTCTTCATTTCAGGGTTAGATAGAGAGGATTATTAAGGGATAAATTCTGTCAAAATCCCGAAGAGTTGCGGAAAATTCAGCTCCTATCCTCTTGAGATCTGCCCCCCTCAGTCTAAATCGAGCAATGTTACAGCTGTGCCGATCTTCCGGTGGTAAGGTCGGGAGCAACTGTTGACAGTTAACGGTTAACACTGAACAGTGAACCAAACTATACACCTTATATCTTCTTTGATTAACACTGAAAAGTCAACCAAACTGTATAGGTTACATCTTCAGGTGCGACCCGTGGCGAATTTAATTCTTAATCGGTCAAGCGCACCTAATTAACGTCTGATTAACACGAAAAACCAATGATTCGTTACCGACAAAAGAAAATTAGCATTTTGTTTGGCAGTCTCTTAATCGTTGGGGCATGGTGGTTACCTGTCCAAGCTCAACAGACCACTAATTCACCCAATGAGCAAGCGGTTACGACTGAAGATTCAACTATTCCGAAAGCGGTTACGACTGCAGATCCAACTATTCCGATTGAGGAGCTAGAGCTATTGCTCAAGCCATTCACTAAGGATGAGCTGGATGGTGAAGCTCAGGGGTGGATGTCCTTGCTGAAAACTAAAGTTAAAGAACTCAGCGATGCGGAAATTGCTGTCAAGCGCAAAAATCGAGAGCTTCAAAAAACTAAGGAAGCTGTTGATGCCCTAGAAGATGCCAAAAAGGCTCTTGAGGAAGGGACTGAGCCATCCCCATCAGGTGGCGTAAAAGCTAAAGAGGGGGCGGAAGAAGCACAGGAAGCTCTCGAAAAAGCTCAGGAGTCAGTAAAAGAAGCGGTCAAACAAGGAGAAAAGACCGAGCAGGATAAAACCTCGAAAGGGGCGATTGATCAAGCAGTTGAAGGTACTCAACAGCAGAAAGATAAAGCCAAAACCTCAAGCTCAGAAGAGGAAGTTGCTAAGCTTCAAGAGCAGATCGGGACAATTAGCAACAAAGCCGTTACGGATGAACAAGAGCAGAAAAAAACTGAACAGGGACTGGAAAAAGCCAAAGAAAACATAGAAGAAGCGGTCGATGCGAAGGCCGAAGTTAAAAAGCAAGTCCTGCTTAATATGACCAGACTGCGGGAGGAACGCACTGCTTTGAGCGATCGCTTTGAGGTGGTACTTGAAGAGCTGGAACTTAAAGGCGGTGATGTCGAGTCGTACAAAAAATACATCGACGCCATCAGTGGGATTAAGGTAGACGTAAGCGACACTGAAGGAACCTGGATTACCATTGTCGGCTGGCTCCAGTCTAAAGAAGGAGGTCTGCGCTGGGCGAATAACATTGGCAAATGTATAGGAATCGTTGCTGGTTTTAGCATCCTATCGGTGATCTTAGGGACAATCCTCGAGAAATCGTTGTGGATGTTCCCGAATATTTCAGTGATGCTGGGTCAGTTCTTGGTTACTCTAACCCGCCAAGGATTATTTGTGGTAGGTATTATGTTAGGGATTACTGCCCTAGAGATCAGTATTGGTCCACTGATGGCTATGATTGGAGCTGCTGGTTTTGTGGTAGCCTTTGCGTTTCAAAATACCCTCGGTAACTTTGCCAATGGCTTAATGATCTTGGTCTATAAACCTTTCGACGTGGGGGATAAGATTGAAGTAGCTGGGGTAAACGGTATCGTTAAGGATGTCAACTTAGTTTGCACCACCATCAATACTTTGGAAAATAAAATCGTTATCTTGCCGAACAACTCAGTCTGGGGTAACGTGATTACGAACGAAACCAGTAGCCCCGTCCGCGCTATGTTTCTCTCGATCAGGATCAGCTACCGCAATAGTATTCCTCAAGCGATCCAAGTTCTTAAGGATATTGCCAACTCCCATCCTTTAGTATTGGAAGACCCTGGACCTTGGATCGACACCGGTGAATTGGCTGAATATGCTGTTAAGATTTGGTTTTTGGCCTATACTAAGACAGAGGATTACTGGACAGCCTATTGTGACATCAGCCGAATTATAAAAGAAAGATTTGAACAAGAGGGAATTGTGATCCCATTGCCGAGGCAGGAACTATACATCAGCGAAGCAATGGCGTTGGAAGAGGGCAGTATGGCAAAAAGGTTTAAAGACAATGACCTTCCCCTAGAAGAAGTTATGCCTAGATAGCAACTCCTTGCGCTCCATAGCTCTCTCCCCAAGGGTTAAACCCCACATTCCGCAGATTAATTTGTAGTATGCAA